>JALQUY010000003.1:3241-7706 GCA_023260615.1 Schleiferiaceae bacterium | reverse complement strand
GGCACCGGAGGTTCTGACCCCTGGAGAAACCTGATTGCCTTTTCACGTGCGATTTGGAAGTTGCGTTCGGAACAGCACAAATCAGCGGATTGGTTGTCGGGGTCTGTCTTCTACGATCGCTCCCTGCTCGATATTTTGGCGTACATGGATGCCGGTGACAAGGAGATTCCGGAGGACATGGACCCCAGTCGCTTTCCCTATCATCCAGACGTCTTCATCTTCCCTCCCTGGGAGGAAATCTACCAAATGGACGAAGGTCGTTGGGAGCCCTTTGAAACCTGTCATGCCATCCACGATTCCCTCGTACAGACCTACCGTCAAGCCGGCTACACCTTGGTTGAAGTCCCCCCAGGCACCGTTGAAGAGCGCGTGACCTTTATGCTGAAGTACCTCCGTGACCACTGAGGCACTTACCTCCTTACTCCAGCAGGTTTGGGGCTACGATTCGTTTCGCCCAGGCCAATCCGAAATTGTTCATCACATCGCCAATGGCGGCAACGGGATAGCGCTCCTTCCAACAGGTGGTGGAAAGTCGCTGTGCTACCAGGTTCCTGGACTAGCGCGACAAGGGCTTACCCTGGTCGTTTCTCCCCTTATTTCTTTGATGGAAGATCAAGTAGCGGACCTGCAACGCCGGAATATAGCCGCCCAATCCCTAGCAGGTGACGTGCCCACAAAAACATGGGACGCATGGATGGATCGCGCGATCGCAGGGGAGTTCGCTTTCTTCTACATTTCGCCAGAGCGTGCACTGAGTCAGCGTTTTATGGAGCGCCTCCCCCATTTGCCTATTCAGCTGCTGGCTATTGATGAGGCGCACTGCGCCAGCCAATGGGGGCATGACTTTAGACCCAGCTACACCCAACTCGGCAAGCTACGGTCCGCGCTTCCCGAGGTTCCATGCCTGGCGGTTACGGCCTCAGCGACCCAGGCTGTACTTACGGATATTCGGTCCATCCTAGACTTGGGGGAAGCTCCAGTGTTTCAGCGGTCTTTTGACCGTCCAAATATTGCCATTTCGGTACACCCGACGACCAACCGTGAAGCCACCCTTCTTCACCTTCTCGAGCCGGATAACGGACGCCAAATTCTCTACACGCGTAGTCGAAGCCAAACGGTGCAATGGGCCAAACGCCTCCAAGAGCATGGCATTCAGGCTCGTGCCTACCACGCAGGAATGCCACTGGAGGACCGAAGTGCGAACCAACACGCCTGGGCACAGGGCGAAGCGCCGGTAATGGTGGCCACGAATGCGTTTGGGATGGGGATTGATCAGTCCAATGTTCGTCAAGTTTTCCACCTGGACATCCCCGATTCCCCCGAATCCTACTACCAAGAAATGGGACGTGCGGGTCGCGATGGCCAACCGGCCTACGCACATTTTCTATTGGACAGTCGGGTAGAAACGGTGTTTACCAAGCGATTGCAGGAAGAGGAACTGACCTGGGAAGACCTCAGCCGCGTGTACAATTTACTGGGCAGCATAGGGCAAATTGCCGTTGGCGATGGCAAAGACCATCTTCAAATCGTGGAGCTCGACCGTTTGGCAGAGCGCTTGAGCGTCTCCAGAAATTGGCTTGTCACTGCCTTGCGCACACTAGAGCGCGAGGGCCTCTTTTTGCTTCAAGACCGCTGGACCGAGCAAGCCTCTTACCAGCTTCTTCACCATGGCCATGCTTTGGTGGAAGCGTTGAGCGGTTTGCCCTTACTCGCGGAAACGGGATTTTATTTAGCGCGCCAACCTCAGGTAGGTTCGGCCGTTCCGCTATCTGCCAAGAAAACAGCCAAAGCCTTGCACATCAGTATCCCCGACCTCTATGAACACCTTCATGGGCTGCAGCGAGCAGGCATCCTCCGCTGGGAATCGGTGGATGCAAAAACCGTCCTGCGGTGGAAACTGCCGCGCGCTGAAGAAGGACGCATGCCCATTGCTCGTTCGAAAATCCAAGCGCTACGAACCGCCAAAGGAGAAAGAGCTCAAGCTATGCTGCACTTCTTGCATGCGGACACCTGCCGAATGCAGCTCCTCCTCCGCTACTTTGGCGAACTTGAAGCGCTACCATGCGGGCGATGCGATCGGTGCCTTCAGCCTGTCAAGCGTGGTAGCCTCGCGGTCCAAGGCCATATTTTAGCCCTACTTCAGGAGTCACCGCGAAGCGCCGCAGACTTACTTCGTTCATTGCCGGATGCCCCAGAAACGGTGAAGGAGGCATTGCGCACGGGAATTCTCCGAACTTTGTGGACTCGCTCCGAATCTGGAATTTACACCCCTTGCCTGTGACTCGTATCGTTTTCTTTGGAACTCCGGAATTTGCAAGCGGCACGCTTGAAGCGCTAGCGGCTGCTCCCTCTATGGAGGTGGTCGGCGTTGTCACCGCTCCCGACAAGCCAGCAGGACGTGGACAATCCTTGCGGGCCAGCCATGTCTCCGACACCTCAAACCGCTTACATATTCCCGTCTTAAAGCCTGTCAAGCTCAAGGATCCCCAATTTCTGGAGGACTTAGCCGCCCTTGAGGCAGATGTTTTTGTCGTCGTGGCATTCCGAATGCTACCCAAAGAGGTTTGGGCCATGCCTCCAATGGGCACCTTCAATGTACACGCCTCCCTCCTACCCGAATACCGAGGAGCCGCACC
The DNA here is from genome assembly GCA_023260615.1 of Schleiferiaceae bacterium. Classification (GTDB taxonomy): domain Bacteria; phylum Bacteroidota; class Bacteroidia; order Flavobacteriales; family Schleiferiaceae; genus TMED14. Next base: position 5,070 of record JALQUY010000003.1, on the reverse strand, counting down.
CATACAATGGGCCCTTGCCAACGGCGATAGCGAAACCGGCGTTACAACCTTCTTGTTAAATGAGCGCATCGATGAAGGGGCTATTTTGCTTCAGGAGAGGCTTTTAATTGCTCCAAATGAGACCATCACATCCCTCTATGCACGTTTGATGCACGCCGGATCCATCCTTGCCGTGCATACGGTTGAGGCGCTGAGTGCCGGAAATGGACACCCTCAGCCCCAAATCGCACTCGAAAATCCACGCCTAGCACCAAAAATTTTCGCTGATTTTGGGGAAATCGAACGGCTTTCCAACCTGTTGGACATTCACAACCGAATTCGAGCCTGCGACAGCTACCCAGGGGCTTCTTTGGCGCTTGCTGAAAATCCCCATGAACGCATCAAAGTCTTTGGTTCGGAAGTGGTAAATACTTCACATATTGATGATTACAAACTTCCAATTGAACTAATTATTTCAGACACCTCCATTCATCTTGCTCAGGGTGAGAACCTTCTATCGCTCCAATATGTTCAATGGCCCGGAAAGCGTAAAATGGACATTTCTGACTTTCTACGTGGTTTTAGAAAGCGCGGAAAATTTGAGTTAAAGGGGTAAAAATCTTTGCAAACCCTTGCGTGTACTGCGTATTCGTTTATATTTGTTATCGACCAAAAACAATTTTTTAATCTTAAATCAAAAAGCATGAACAAAGCACAACTCATCGACGCTATTGCAGCTGATGCAGGAATTTCAAAAGCACAAGCTAAAGCAGCTCTTGATTCTGTGACTGGCAACATCGGCAGCGCTTTGGCTTCTGGTGACAAAGTTTCTCTCGTAGGCTTTGGTACGTTCAGCGTTTCTACGCGTGGCGCTCGCGAGGGTCGCAACCCCCAGACTGGCGCAACCATCAAGATCGCAGCCAAAAAAGTAGCTAAGTTTAAGGCTGGTGCCGAATTGGGCGCAAAGCTTTAATTCTCCAGAATTACCTAAACGCAAGAGCCGCCCAATTGGGCGGCTTTTTTTATGCTTACCATAAAGCTCAACTGCGCCTAACCCAGTGCTGGGGGCCCTTTAGGTGGCTTGAAGCGTTCCTGCTCCCGCTCCTATCGCGCCATGGCGTAGATGCGCTCAATAATATCGACCACCTTTAGGCCCTCAAGTGCATTTGTAGTTATGGGGCCTTCACCGTTCAACACGCGCATCACATTCTCATATACGTAGATGTGGTTAGCCGCAGAACCTTTGTAGGGACCATAGTTATTGGGGGGATTGCTCGGGGGCAATACGGGCATTTCATAGTTTTCGATATGACAATGCACCACTTCATTCATGTACTGACCCGCAATTTTCAACGAACCCTTCTCCCCTACAACCGTCATACTCGACTCTAAATTGGCATCCCAAACACTGGTAGAATAGTTCAAGGACCCCACGCCACCCTGGATGAGCTTGAAATGGACCATGCCAGAGTCTTCAAATTCAATACTGTTCGGATGGTTAAAGTTGTTGAGCTGAACCGCAGTCGGCTCCACATCCCCGAAAACCCAATACAAAATGTCCACAAAGTGGCTGAATTGCGTAAACAGTGTGCCGCCATCTAAAGCTTTCGTTCCATGCCAGTCCCCTGGGTGGTAGTAGCGCTCATCCCGGTTCCAAAAGCAGTTCACGTGCACGTGGTAGATGTCCCCAAGGCGGCCGCTTTCTACCACCTCTTTCAACCATGCGCTGGGAGGGCTGTAGCGGTTCTGCATGACGCCAAAGACATACTTACCTTTCTGCAGTGCGGCATGCAATACCTTCTCCGCATCGGAACGACGCAGCGCCATAGGTTTCTCAATGATGACATGTG
>JALQUY010000003.1:0-3234 GCA_023260615.1 Schleiferiaceae bacterium | reverse complement strand
CCCTTTCTGCAGTGCGGCATGCAATACCTTCTCCGCATCGGAACGACGCAGCGCCATAGGTTTCTCAATGATGACATGTGCACCCGCTTGGATGGCTAACAGCGCCTGAGACGCATGGAATCCATTAGGGGTGGCAATGGCCACCACATGCACCGATGGATGAGCGGTAAGGAGCTCCTCCAACGTACCGTATAAGGGAACATCGTCTCCAAGACCTAAGTCAGCAGCAGAACGCACATCACAAACGGCGATGAGCTGTGCATGGGGCAGGTTTTTGATCATTTCGATGTGACGCTTTCCAATGCGCCCGCATCCTACAACGGCAAACGTGGTCATATACGGCAAAGTAACTAGGGCTGGAGGCGTACCGCGGACCAGCCAGATTCAGTGTGAGTAAAAGCGATTCGGTCGTGCATTCGGCTCGGTCTCCCTTGCCAAAACTCCATCCGCTCCGCCCGAATGGCATATCCACCCCAATGGGCAGGTCGCTGCAATTCAGTTGCGGCAATGGTCTCTGCGGCTTCAAATTGAAGCTCCAATGCAGGCCGACCAGAAATGGGCTGAGACTGCGCGGAAGCAATGGCACCGCGCTGACTGCCCAAAGGCCGGGAATGAAAGTAGGCATCGCTCATCGCGCTGTCTACCTTTTCAACCTTGCCCGAAATACGCATTTGACGCTCCAAAGAAGGCCAAAAGAACAAGGCATGTGCATAGGGATTGGCCGCCAAATCATGCCCTTTCTTCGAGGCGTAATTGGTGTAAAAAATCAAGCTCCCATCCTGCACGTCTTTGAGCAGAACAATCCGAGCATCCGGTTGGCCTAATGGACCTACCGTGCTCAGCGCAAAAGCCGTTGCGTCAGCCACCCCCGTTGCTCGGTATTCCTCTAACCAGGCTCCAAAAAGGGACCACGGATCCGAAAATAGCGCGGAGTCATCTAGGCTCCCAGCCACATATTCTTTTCGATCGTCGTTTAATCGCATACGTTGTGCTAAATTAGAAGATATGGCGCAGCCTTCCGTGCATTCTATTCATCGAGGTCAAGTTTTATTGGCCCATCCCTTGCTGGAGGATGAAAACTTCCAACGTGGCGTGGTATTGCTCGCCGACCACGACAGCCATGGAAGCCTGGGTTTTGTATTGAATGACCCTGCAGAATACCGCCTGCACGAGGCCTTAGCCGGGGATTGGCCCAACCTTCCGCTCCACATCGGCGGCCCCGTTGACCAAGATTCCTTGTTTTTTCTCCATTGCCGCCCCGATTTAATTCCTGGGTCGCATTCCATAGATGGCTTTTTGCATTGGGGTGGCGAGTACGAAACCATGCGCCGAGAACTCCTAGCTGGTCGTCTAGAAGCTGGTCACATTCGCTTCTTTGCGGGGTACGCGGGATGGAGCGCGAATCAGCTCGATGGGGAGGTCGAAGAAGGCAGTTGGGCCCTCATCCCGGGGAATATGGTCAATTGCCTTGGATCCGAAGCAGATCTGTACCAAAGTTTGCGCGGACACCTTCCTCCCGACTTTAAATTTTGGAGCAACGCTCCCCGAAATCCAACCTTTAATTAACGGAGTGCGCTCGCGCGCAAAGCGTTTTGCATGCGGGTGGCCTGTTCCGTCGCGTAGGTCGTTTTACGGTAGGCCGTTACGGCTGAAACGCCAGACACCGCATTGGTCATCCACACTTCATCCGCTTCTAAGAGTGCGAAGGGACTGAGTGCTTCCTCTTTAACGGTCCAGCCAAATCCAGAAGCCAAACGCAGCACCTGCTCCCGCATAACCCCACGCAAAGCCCCGTCAGACAATGGCGCCGTGCTCAGGGTGGCATCCTTCAAAACGAAGAGGTTTCCTCGGCTTGTTTCCAGCAATCGATTGTCCGTGGTAAGTAGAATGGCATCGTCGAGGCCCTGTTCTTGCGCAAATTGAGCTGCCAAGATGTACAAGGCTGACTGACTCATTTTCAGCGTACTGAGTAAGCCTGACGCCTTTTTATGCTCTTGGAAGAGATCTACTTTAAGCTCTTGCACCGGATGGGGGTAGCTCGCACCGGGAATAGGCTCCACCTGTAGGGCCCAGTCGATCGCCCCTGTTTGAGGCGCATAACCTAGTCCCCCTTCACGCCATACGGAGAGTCGAACACGTAAATCACCGCTCGACTGCGCGCAAGAAAGAATTTCGGCTTCCAATTCATCTGGCCCCCAGGCAATGGGAATGTCCATGCGTAGGATCCGCATGCTGGCCATCAAGCGGAAGTAATGCGACTCCCAAAAACAGATGCGGCCTTGGTGAACACGCATGGTTTCAAAGACGCCATCCCCGTACAAATGCGAACGACGCGAAAAGCTCAAAGCTTCCGCGTCGCTCAATAGGGTTCCTGCATGCCAGGTACGCAGCATTAGGCGAAGAGTTCAGCCATCTTGGTGCCAATATCTGCGGGAGAGTCCACCACGTGAACCCCACATTCGCGCAAAATGGCCTTTTTAGCTTGAGCCGTGTCTTCTGCACCGCCGACAATAGCGCCCGCGTGGCCCATCGTGCGACCTGCAGGCGCAGTCTCACCCGCGATAAAGCCAACTACGGGCTTGGTGCCGTTTTCTTTAATCCACTTTCCTGCTTCCGCCTCGAGTTGACCACCGATCTCTCCAATCATAACGATACCATGCGTATCAGGATCGTTCATCAGGAGCGCTACAGCCTCCTTGGTCGTGGTTCCAATGATGGGATCACCGCCAATACCAATCGCCGTGGTAATGCCCATTCCGGCTTTGCAGATTTGGTCGGCCGCTTCGTAGGTCAAGGTACCGGACTTGGACACGATACCAATGTTGCCCTTTTTGAAGACAAAACCGGGCATGATGCCCACTTTCGCTTCGTCTGCGGTGATGACCCCGGGGCAGTTGGGCCCTATCAACGTAGCGCCTTTTGAAATCGCGTAGGGCTTGGCCTTCACCATATCCGCAACGGGAATTCCTTCCGTGATGCAAACAATGACTTTGATGCCGGCATCTGCAGCCTCCATGACTGAATCCGCCGCAAATGCAGGGGGAACAAACAGGATGGACACATCGGCGCCCGTAGCGTCTACAGCGTCTTTCACCGTATTAAACACAGGCTTGTCCAAATGCATTTGGCCGCCTTTACCTGGCGTAACACCCCCAACGACGTTGGTGCCGTAGGCGATCATTTGTTCGGCATGGAAGGTGCCTTCCTTACCGGTAAAACCTTGAACAATAACCT
>JALQUY010000039.1 GCA_023260615.1 Schleiferiaceae bacterium | reverse complement strand
CTCCGCCATCACCTCACGCCCTGAGAACACACCTTCAGCCCCACACGGATCCTCGGCATAGGCCATGACGCCATGCAAATCACGCAACCAGCGAACAGCGTCTTTGAGCAACCACCCCCCATTGGGATCGAGCGTGATGCGCGCATCGGGGAAGGTTTCATGCAAGGCCACAATGGCTTCAACTTCCTCTTCAGCGCGAAGGGCGCCACCTTTGAGTTTGAAGTCTTGAAAGCCATAACGGTCTTGCGCAGCTTGTGCCAAACGCACAATGGCCTCTGGCGTCAGGGCAGCTTCGTGGCGCAGGCGTTGCCAGTCGTTGTTGGCATCGGGCTCGCTGTTGTAGGGCAGGTCTGTTTTGAGGCGATCGGCAATGTAGAACAAATAGCCCAAAACTTGAACTTGCGAGCGTTGCTGGCCTTCGCCTAGCAAAGCGGCCACAGGCACCCCTAAATGTTGGCCTAGCAAATCTAGCAAGGCGCTTTCAATGGCTGTGACAGCGTGGATGGCGACCCGCAAGTCAAAGGTTTGGTTGCCGCGGCCACCCGCATCGCGGTCTGCAAATTTTTGTTGAAGGCTGTTGAGTAAGTTTTTGGTATTGCCAATGCTTTGGCCTTCTACCCAAGGGCGAGCGTCTTCAAGTGTTTTGCGAATCTTTTCTCCGCCTGGCACTTCGCCAATGCCAGTGTTACCGCTGGAGTCTGTCAGTATCAGGATGTTGCGGGTGAAAAATGGGCCGTGCGCGCCACTGAGGTTCAGTAGCATGCTGTCTCGACCCGCCACGGGGATGACGCGTAACTGGGTGATGGTGGGGATGAGGTTGGTGCGCAATTTCTTGAACCACATGAACTGAGGAGAGAACACGTTACAGGTCATCATGGACCAATACGCCCACCAGTAAGGACCGGTAGCGCGGTTCAAGAAGGCGTATTGTTCGTATTCTACACCCGAGTACCAAGCGATGAAGAGCTCCGTGATGTAGGCTACACCTACGATGGAACCCGTCACCATGATGACGATATTCATCATTTCGATGTGCTGGAGGGTGATGTAGTCTTCCATCTTGAAAATCTTGCGAACGATGATCAACAAGGTCTGCACCATGGCAAAGCCCGAGAAGATAGCACCTGCAACGAAGTAGGGAGGGAAGATGGTCGTGTGCCAGCCAGGAATAACCGAGGTAGCGAAGTCCATGGATACGATGGTGTGTACAGAAAGTACCAGAGGGGTAGCCAAGCCGGCCAGTACCAAGGATACTTCTTCAAAGCGCTGCCATGCTTTGGCCTTACCGCCCCAACCGAAGGAGAGGATTCGGTAGATGTGCTTTTGGACCGGATTGATTGCACGGTCGCGAATCATCGCGAAGTCAGGAATCAAGCCCGTGTACCAGAACACCGTCGACACCGTCAAGTACGTCGAGATGGCGAATACGTCCCACAAAAGGGGTGAGTTGAAGTTTACCCAGAGTGAACCGTATTGGTTGGGGAAAGGGAATACCCAGTAGCCCATCCAAATACGACCCATGTGGATCAAAGGGAAAAGACCTGCCTGGATAACCGAGAAGATGGTCATGGCCTCCGCAGAGCGGTTGATGGCCATGCGCCACTTTTGACGGAACAACAAGAGTACCGCTGAAATCAAGGTTCCCGCGTGACCGATACCTACCCACCAAACGAAGTTGGTGATATCCCAGGCCCAGCCTACAGTCTTGTTCAGACCCCACACACCAATACCGGTGCCGATGGTGTACAGGATACAGCCCACACCCCAGAGGAACATCACCAGGGAGATGGAGAAGACGATCCACCACGCTTTGGGGGCGGCCGTTTCTACAGGGCGTGCCACATCTACGGTGATATCCTTGTAGGACTTGTCACCGAGAATTAGCGGCTCGCGTACGTTCGATTCGTAATGCATGCTTGGCTAGGGTATTAGGCGCGGTTGCGAACTTTAGTTTGATAGAATACGGAAGGTTGGGTACCCACTTCCTCCAAGAGGTGGTACGAGCGGGCATCGTTCTTCGCGACTTGTACAGCGCTACCGGCCGTATTCACGTCTCCGAAGGTGATGGCACCCGTGTCACAAGCTTGGGCACAGGCGGTCGTGAAGGCGCCGTCTGCCAAAGGCTGACCGGCTTTCTTAGCTTCGAGCTTGCCGTACTGGATGCGCTGGAGGCACATGGTACACTTCTCCATGACACCGCGCGCGCGAACCGTTACGTCGGGGTTCAAGACCATGCGACCAAAGTCGTCTTGGGCAGGGTTGACGTCGGTGAAACGCTCGTTCTTCTGGTAGTTGAACCAGTTGAAACGACGCACTTTGTACGGACAGTTGTTGGCACAGTAACGCGTACCGATACAACGGTTGTACGCCATGTGGTTGAGGCCCTCACGAGAGTGAACGGTGGCGCCCACAGGACATACCGTCTCACAAGGAGCGTGGTTACAGTGCTGGCACATAACGGGCTGGAAGACCACTTCTGGGCTTTCGCCTGGGACCTCCATGGCCGCGTATTTGTCAATGGCACCGATGTTCTCCTCTTCCGCACGAGCATCCGTCATATCTGATGAATAGTAGCGGTCGATACGCAACCAGTGCATATCGCGGAAATTGCGAATCTCGTCTTTACCGACCACGGGAACGTTGTTTTCCAAGTGGCAGGCAATGACACAAGCGCCACAACCGGTACAGCTGTTCAGGTCAATGCTCATGTTCCACATGTGCATCGTTTCGTGGTCGTGGTCCGCCCACAAGTTGGCTTCGCTGGCGGTTTTCACACCGTCCATCGTGTGGAAGGTGGGCTTTTCGTTCCATGAAGCACCGGAGGGATCCGCCATGAAGTCGGCCAATGAGACCTCGTTCACAATCTTGCGACCCATCATCGTGTTGCCCAATTGGGTAGAAGCAAACTCGTGCTCGCCCTCTTGAAGCGTGATGCTTACCGCACCAAAGCCTTGCGACAAGTTCAACTCGTAGGCATTCACACCCAAGCCGTCCGCCACGCGTCCAGCAGCTGAGCGGCCATAGCCTACTGCCAAACCGACGGTTCCTTGTGCTTGGCCAGGCTGAACCAGCGCAGGTACGTTCTCTAAGGTGAAGTCACCCGCCTTGACGGTTACCAGGCTACCGTTCAATGCACCGTTGGATTGGGTTTCATTGACAATACCCAAAGCGAGGGCATCTTTAGCGCTGATGGTCAAATAGTTGTCCCACGCAGCGCGTGAGATGGGATCGGGCAATTCGTGCAACCAAGGGTTGTTGGACTGGAAGCCTGCACCCACCGTCTTTTGGTAGAGCGCTACTTCAAAGTCACCGCCTTTAACAGAGCTCGCTTGCTCGGCCGCTGCTGAAGCGCCAGATTGCGCCTTGGAAGCGGTGTCCGCAGAGCTGATAGCTGCACCGTTGTTGATGCTCGCACCACCATCGTGGAGGGTTTGAGACCACGAAAGGCCGTAACCGGCAACCGTCGCCTTGACCCAATCTTTAGCAGATTGCTTTTCGCCGGTCAAACCGCCCAACACCTCCAACGCTGACTTGCTGTTGAACAAGGGGCGGATGGTGGGCTGAGCCACGGCGAGTTCGGTCGTGTTTGGCGTGTAGTCCGCCCAAGACTCCAAGTAATGAGGAACAGGAGCGGCCGCAGAAGTCAAGCTCGCCGTTTCATCCAAACGGTCGCACAAGCTCAAGCTGTAGGATGCCTTGGCCACAGCCTCGGCGAATCCGGGACGGGTGTAGGCAGGATTAGCACCCGCAATCACCAAAGCGCCCACAGAACCCGCCTTCAAATCGGCGACTACATTGTTGAACGCTCGGTCATTCCCTGAACGGATGTAGATGGGTTGGTCCACGCGCAACGTGCTTCCAACGTTGCCCAAGGCAGCGTTAACGGCCGCAGCCAAATGCGCATTGGCGCCAGAGTTGCCACCTACCAAAACGATAGAGCGGCCTTTTGAGGCAGACAGCTCACCTGCGATGCTCTTCACGGCAGACTTAACGCTGTCTGAAAGAGAACCGACCGAAACGGAGTTGCCCGAAACCTGATTGTAGAGGTAAGCCAGGGCGCTACCAACTTCAGAAGGCTTGATCTTGACACGCTTGTCAGCGTTTGATCCGGTCAAGCTCAGGTTGGATTCCACTTGGATATGGCGCAGCATGCCCTTACCTGGCTTGCGGCGGTCTGCGTAGGCTTTGGAAAGTTGCTGGGCAGAAGAACCGCTCAAGAAATCTTCACCGAAAGAGACCACCAAGTCTGCACCTGAAAGATCAACGGTCGGAAGTGCACGAACGCCCGTCAAAGCTTCCCAAACATCCAAAACCTCCGAAGAAGACACTGCGTCTACTTCAACGTGAACGAAGTTGTTGTAGCTCTGACGAAGCTTAGCGATAACTGCCTTGAACGATGGGCTGAATACGCTACCCGTCACCAAGACAAATTGCTTGCCGGCTGTAACAGACGCATCAACCGCTTGCTTGAGGTCCGCCTCAATAGTCGCCCAGTCGGTTTCTGCACCTCCTTTAATAGGCTGGCGCAAACGCGCTGAATCGTACAATGAGAGCACGCTTGCTTGGGCACGGCCGTTGGTTCCGCGGTTGAAGCGGCCTTCGTCACCGGGCTCGATCTTAATGGGGCGCCCTTCGCGGGTCTTCACCAAGACAGAAGCAAAGTCCTGACCGTCTACATACGCAGTGGCGTAGTAGGTCGGCATACCAGGAGTCAAGCTGTCAGGCTTTACCACATAAGGAATGCTTTCAATGATAGGGGCCTCACACGCTGCCAGTGTAGCCGCAGCCGTGGAGAAGCCCAAATACTTCAAGAAATCTCGACGAGTGGTCTGGGCCTTACCCACGATGGACTCATCGCCCAAGAACTGATCCACAGGGATTTCCTGCGCAAACTCATTTTGAGCCATGCGCTGGGCCACATCCGTGTTGGCCAGCTGGTCAAACCCTTTCCAATAGACTTTTTCCGTTGCCATTTTCTTCAATTAATAGTGGCACTTGCCGCATTCGAGACCACCGATTTTCTCAACGGTGATCGATTCATCGTGAAACTTCGCTGCGAGGCGCTCGTTGATGCTTTGAGTGCCTTCCTCCGCGTTGGCATAGTAGCCGTTGGCGGTCTTGACCTCGGTCTCGCGGTGACAGTTGATACACCATCCCATGGTCAATTCTGAGTACTGGTACACCTCTTCCATTTCCTGAACAGGACCGTGGCAGGTCTGGCACTCCACTTGGCCCGCCGTTACGTGCTGGGCGTGGTTGAAGTAGGCCAAGTCGGGGAGGTTGTGCAAGCGAATCCACTTGATGGGCTTCTGCTCGTAGTTCTCGATGTAGGTGCGGTTTTCCGCGTCCCAGCCGATGGCTGCGTAGATTTTGGCGATTTCGGGGGAACGGTCGCCTCCGTATTTCAATTGGCCCGCCTCATTGACGATTTCAGAACCGTCGATGTACATGTGGCAGTTCATACACACATTGGCCGAAGGAATGCCGGAATGCTTGGAGCTGCGTGCGCTGCTGTGGCAATAGTTACAATCGACCTGGTTGTCCCCTGCGTGGATTTTGTGCGAGAAGGCGATGGGCTGAACGGGCTGGTAGTTCTGCTCCACTCCTACACCCATCAAGAACCAAAACAACTGGTACAAGAAGGCAACAGCGACTACAATGGTCAAAGCGGTCATGAAGCGCTTGTTGCTTGCCAACCATTTTGTCAAGGCATTGGCATCCTGGAGCACCGTGGTTCCCTGCTCACCGCTTACTTCCTTCAAGGTGTTGCGGATACGCAACAACAAGAAAATGAAGAGGACCAAGAATGCGCCCAAGATGTACAACAAGGTGGCATCCTCGCCTTCTGCTGCAACTGGGGCCGTAGTGGGCACTTCACCTGTTGTGCCACCCGCAGGAGCTGCTGCAGGCGCATCGGTGTAGGCCAAAATGCTCTTGATATCGTCATCCGACAAGTTCTCAAAGGCCGTCATAACGGAACCGCCGTACTCTTCGAAAATGGCGTTGGCATCGGCATCGCCACTAGCGCGGAGTTCCGCGTTGTTGCGAATCCAGGCCAAAAGCCATGCTTCCGAACGACGTTGCGTCACCCCACCGAGCGCAGGGCCGACCAATTTCTTGTCCAATTTGTGACAGCTGGCACAGTTGGCTTTGAAAAGCTTTTTGCCGAGTTCGGCATCCCCTTCCGCATGTGCTGCGTAGGGTAAGGCGCTAACCATCAGTGCGATAGTTAAAACGCGGAATACTTTGTTTGCGAAGAAGCGCATGCGTGTTGGCTTTTTACTGCGGTTCATAGGTACCATTTAAGGCAGTGCAAAAATACAACACAGCCGTTGCGGGCATTAAGGAAATCAATAGAGTTATTTCTAATTTAAAATGTTTCTAAATAAGGATTTCGGCCCATCTTTTGTTCACCTTTGTACTCATGGTTAAACGCATGATTTTCTGTGCCCTGGCTGCTCTACCTCTTTGGGCCTTTCAGGTAAACACCTCCCAAATCAGGCCATCCTTCAGCATGGATAGCTCTCATGACAGCGTGGTGATTGCTTCTGGGGTTGCATTGGACTCTGCTTGGAGCCAAGAACGTCGCATGATTGCCGCCGGCGTTTCGCAAGGGCGCTCGACCGATATGGAACGTTACACGATTCAAGTGTTCTCCGGAAAAAGAATGGAGGCCACCCAATGGTATGGGCGCCTCCAAGATTCGTTGGGCTCAGCAGCTGTTTTACTGCACTTTGACGAGCCAAATTTTAAAGTTTCCGTAGGCCTCTACCCTATTCGCTTGGCCGCCGAGCACGATCTCAAGCGCTGGAGGGTTTCCTTTCCGCAGGCCTTTGTGGTGCGGGCACCAAACGTTCAGCCCGGCAAGTGAGTTTTCACCTGCTGCACGATGGCTTGCGCCGGAAGCACTCCCGATTGACGCCATAGAATTTTACCGTCCTTGAAGAGGGCGAGTGTAGGCACCCCTTGTACTTGGTAGGCTTGAGAAATGGCTGGATTCCGGTCCACATCGATTTTAACCACACGCACCTCCCCATCCAAAGTTTTTGCTACGTCGACCAAGATGGGAGCCAGCGCCTTGCAAGGGCCACACCAGGTGGCGAAAAAGTCCACGAGCACGGGCTGATCGCCCGTGACGAGGTCTTTAAACTTGGCAATTTCCGCCATGGGTTACGCGCAATTAGGGCTTGACAAAAGGCTCACTTGCACTCCAAGCCATAAAGCCTCCTACCAAGTGGTGCACGTTGGTAAAACCGGCTTGCTTCAGCTGGTTCAAGGCCTTGCCGCTGCGGCCACCGGAGCGGCAGTAGAGGTAGATGGCTTGGTCCTTGTCTTCGCCGTAAGCGGCTTCCATTTGGGCCGCGAAGTCCGCGCTGTAGAAGTCCACATGTGCGGCGCCTTCAATCATACCTTCGGCAACCTCCGCATCGGTCCGAACGTCCACCAGCACATGTCCCACATGCGCAGTTTTGAAGCTGGCTACATCCAGGTTTTCCACCTGAGCGGCGGGGGCCTCTGAGGCAACCGGAGCAGATTCCGTCGCTTGGCCGCATGCCGTGGTTGTCGTGAAAGTCAGACCCAAGATGGCGGCGCCCACGAGGCTGCGCAATTTGGTCCAGGAGCCGGCGTTGATCACGTTGGTATATCCCATTTTTTCGAGGTTTTGTTTGGCTGCCGAGGCGCGCATGCCGCTGGCGCAGCAGAGCACGATTTCGGTATTCGTGTCCTTAATTTTCTTGGGCAAGGTAGCAATGCTGTTCAAGGGAATGTTGATGGCCTTGGCGGGGTGGCCGCTGGCGAACTCCCCGGGGGTACGAACGTCCACGATTTTGGCACCTCGAGCGACCCACTCTTTCGGGTCTTGTTTGGGGCCAAAGAGTTTCGCAAAGAATCCCATGATTACAGTTTGTGAATCAAAACCTCGCCGTATCCGCCGCCGTTGTAGAGACCTTCAACGCCCTGCGCTTGTAAGAACATCAACGCTTGGCCCGAACGGTTGCCGGACATACAGCAAAGCACCACAGGTTGCGACATGGTCTTAAAGTCCTCCACGTGATCGGGCACCGTATGCAAAGGAATGTTGATCGATCCGGGAACATTGCCGCCGGCAAATTCGCCTTCAGAACGAACGTCTACGATGGTAGCGTTGGGGTGGTTGATTGCTTCGTTGATGGTCATGATTTCAATTTTTTAGTGGAGCAAAGTTCTGAGGCCGATTCTATTTAAAATGTGACGGAGGTCACGACCGCATGCGACTCAACGCACACAGGGTTATTTCCCGTTGACGGGCTTTTCCGTGATGGGGCGGCCTTGGGCCATCCAGTCGGGCTGCGGGGCGCCTTTGAGGTAGTGGTCAAAGAATTCGCCCATGCGCTGGGAGAGGTCTTTTCGGTTCGCTCGGCGCATCAAATTGTGCTCCTCGTCGTTGTACACCAGCATCCAAACCGGCTTATTCAAACGCTTCAAGGCCATGAAGTACTCAATGCCTTGCGTGTAGGGCACTGCGCCATCGTTGTCGTTGTGCATGATGAGCAAAGGGGTGTTCACCTGATCCGCGAAGAAGACGGGAGAATTTTCGCGGTAGAGCTTTTCCTTTTCCCAAGGCGTAGCACCGATGCGTGATTGCGTCTTTTCGTATTGGAACTGGCGGGACATACCGCTGCCGTAGCGAATACCGCCATAGGCCGAAAACATATTGCTCACCGGCGCTCCTGCCATGCCGCAGATGTAGCGGTCCGTTTGGGTCACCAGGTAGGCCGTTTGGTAACCGCCCCAACTCTGCCCTTGCAGGCCCATGCGCGATTCGTCCAAGCGATCGTCTGCCTTCAGCGCCGCGTCCACCCCTTTGTCAATGCACACCAGCGCGCTCTTGCCAGGATGCCCTTCGCGGTAGATAATGTCCGGAATGAAGACCGCGTAGCCGTTGCTGCAGAACCAGGATACATTCACGGTGGATGCCGATGGGGCGGGCGTTTTGTAGTCGTGCAATTGGTCCGAATACGTCTCGTAGAAATACACCACCACGGGCAAACTCGCCTTCCCGGATGCCCCCTCGGGGGTATAGAGCAAGCCTTGTAGGTCACGACCCAAGGCCTTGTAGGAGATGAGCTGCACTTCCGGCCATACAAACGAATCCTGCTGCGGATTGACATCCGTGAGTTGCTTCACGTCAAAGTCCTTGGAGGAACCCTTTTCCTTGCCAAAATTGTAGACGTACAGGTTGGGCGAAGTGGCCACGGTTTCGCGCGTGAAGAGGAGCTTGGTTCCCCAACGGGAATAGCGGTAGCCCGACTCGGAAAAGTCGCCGGAGGTAACGGGTTCGACCATGACATTTCGGCCCATAATGCCCATGGTACCGCGCAATCCATGGGGACCGGCCTCAGAGGTAGCCGTGTACGCGTTAAACATCTCTTTGAAGCGCAGCACCTGCAGTCCGGTCTTCTTGGTGGGCTCGTGAAAAAGGCGCACCACCAGGCTTTCATCCCGGCCATCCACGTAGGGGGAGGAGGCGTATTCGGGCGAAACGACCCGCATGCGCGTTTGGGATTTTCGGCCGTATTCCGTCAGCTGCCGAAGTTCTCCACTGGGCGAATAGCCCCAAATGTCAAAAGCGTCGTACACGACGAAATAGCCCGTTCGGGTCCATCCGGGCGCCCCATATGGATAGGGATGGGCAGGGCTGTCGTGCTCCTCATCGTAGACGGGATGCGGAACGGGAATCTGGACGGGCTCGCCGAGGGTCAAGCCCACCACCCCGGGTAGCGTATCCGCTAGCGTTACAAAAATCTGCTGCATGAACCAGACACGCTTCACCAGGTCGTAGTAGGTCAAGGCATCGCCCTTTGGACTTAGCTGAGGGGCACCCGCTAGGGTCATTTTTGTGCCGACGGGAACCGTCAGGCCGGTTGCGACATGCACCACCTCCACGTCGTAGGGGAGCTGAACGTCCCAACTGTACTGGGATTCGTAGGCTTCTTGCGAATAGCGAACCGCCAAGCCCCCCGTACTGTGCGAAGGCAGATTGGCTTCCGGGTAGGCCGGCGTCGTTAGGGTGCGCAGCCCTTCGTTCGGGCTCCAGGCCATCCAAAGACTGGGGTTTTCCAAGTCTCGTTTCCGCTTGGCTTGCAAGGGTTGGATTTGGGCGTCGTGGTAGGTCCAAACGTCCAACTTAGCCCGCTCTTCCGGCAAGGTGGTCGAATCGTTCCACTCCGGAGCCTTTACCGTCTGGGTGATTTGGAAGGGGTAGGAATAGTCCGCCAACCCTGTGGTGCTATTCGCGTGGTAGGTGTGCGTTCTACCCCCTGCAAACGGCCCATAGCCCGGCGGCATCCCTGGACTGTTGAACTCCGCAATGAGCACGGGCGTGCGGCGCTCGGGATGCACATCCCGGTACCACAGCGAGGGATAGGTTTGGTCTTTTCGGTCTTTTTTCTGGTAGATGATGCCGTTGAACGCAAAGGTGACGTTGGAGAACTCCACCGCGGTTTCAGCGACCTCGGGGCGGTCCCAGTGCAACTCGGCCAACTTGCTGTCCTTGTGCTCCGTGATGACGTACCAGGTGGCATAGAGGGTTTGTTCCTCTTTGGGGAAGCCCCAGTCGAGCACGCGGTCGAAGGCCATGAGTGTATCCACCACCGGCGGATAAAATTTCCAGCTAGCCTCTCCCGTCTCTTCGTTGACCAACTCTTCGTAGTCCATCCACACCGTCAAGAAATCGGCATGAGGCTTTTCCTTGTCTTTGGCGGGACGTTCCAAAATAAGTTCGTCCATGACGATTTCATTTTCGTCGTAGCCCCCTTGAATGCCCCAACGTGTAATGGCGCCTAGGCTATCCGTCCGCGCAATGCCTGTTGCAGCACCGGGTTCAAAGTAGAGCAAGTAGGCCTGTGAGGCGGGAAGGTCGTCCTTCTTCGTTTTTTTCAGCTTGAGGCGGCGCAGTTCCGCCTCGGCGGGGTCCTGCTTAACGAGGAGCATGCCCGTGTTAGGAAGCCATTCGGCCCGGGAAACACGGGGAATGCGCGCAATTTCTTCGCCCGAAGCCAACTGGTACACCGTCAGATAGCCATCGCCTTCTTGGGGCGCTACGATCGCATAGGCCAAATCGCCCATGCCATCCATGTCATAGGATTTTAGGCTTTCCCAGCGGTCGTAGTCCGCATGCGAAAGAGGGCGTTTTTCAGGTGCAGCTACCGTCGCTTCTTGGCCCTGTAGGGAGAAGGCCAAAATCAGTCCGAAGAGTGCACCTAAAATCCTCATCCCGCCATCGTGTGGTAGACGGCCTGTACGTCGTCGTCTTCCTCCAATTTTTCAATGAGTTTTTCGACCTCGGCCTGCTGCTCTTCCGTCAGGGTTTTGGTATCCATGGGGATGCGCTCAAAGCCCGAATTCAAAATCTCCATCCCCTTCTCTTCCAAAGCCTTGGTGATGGCGCCGTACTCCGCAAAGGGGGCGTAAATCATGATGAGGTCCAAGCCCTTTTCCTCGTCGTGTTCTTCGAAGATTTCTTCCACGCCGAAGTCAATCATTTCGAACTCAAATTCCTCCAAGTCCAAGGTGCCCTTGGCCATCTTGAAGAAGCACTTTCGGTCGAACATAAATTCTACACTGCCGCTCGTTCCCAAGCTGCCGTTGCACTTATTAAAATAGGACCGAACGTTGCCCACCGTGCGGGTCGTATTGTCCGTCGCCGTCTCCACCAAGACCGCAATGCCGTGGGGACCGTAGCCCTCGTACACCATCTCCTTGTAGTCCGCCTGGTCTTTGCTGGAGGCGCGCTTGATGGCGCGTTCGACGTTTTCCTTAGGCATGTTCGCATCGCGTGCGTTCTGCATCAAGGCCTTCAAGCGGCTGTTCGCATCGGGACTGGGGCCGCTTTCTTTCACGGCCATAATGATGTCTTTGGTGATGCGTGTGAAGACTTTGGCCATAGACGACCAACGTTTCATTTTTCGTGCTTTCCGGTATTCAAATGCGCGTCCCATGGAGGGTAAAAGGGTAAAAAGTTAAAGGGTCGAAGGGTTGAGGGGGTTAAGGGTTGAAGGGTAAAAGGGTTGAAGGGGTTGCCCTTCGCTCTTTTGCCTCTTGCCTTTGATGCCTCTTTGCCCGGGGCCTTTCGACGTACTACAAATGTAGGGTACGAGGAGGATGCGACGTTGGCTTGTTAGTACGTTGGAACGTTGGTTTGTAGGTGCGCTCGTTTGTTCGTGCGTTGGAGTACCGCAGTTTCTGAACACTCTCCCTTAAACCCTTAAACCCTTTTACCCCGAATCAGTCCACCGTCCACGTCCGACCCAAACGGAAAACGTCCTCGATAGAGCGCGTATCCTGGGCAGCCGCGTGGACTTGGGATTCAAAAGTGGGGCGGTCTTCGCGGTAGAGGATGCCGAAGGGACGGATGTCGCCAACCATTCGGGCCAGTGCATAGGCCTTCATGGGATCCGTTTCGTCGTGGATCCAACACTCACTCGCGGAGCGATCGGTCAGGGAGACTTCAACGGGTTGACCCCCTTCTAGGATGAGGGCACGCTGACCATCGGCCCCGAAGGTGATGGGCTGGCCGTGCTGGAGGAAGATGGCGTGATCGCTCTGGGTCTTCTTGTCCGTAAAGGCGTCAAAGGCACCGTCGTGGAAGACGTTGCAGTTCTGGTAGATTTCAAGCAATGCCGCACCGGAATGCTGTTTGGATGCTGTCAGGGCTTCGCGAAGGGGGGCGGGGTGGCGGTCCATGCTCCGGGCAACGAAGGTGGCACCGGCTCCGAGGGCCAGGGTCAACGGATTGATGGGGTGGTCAATGCT
>JALQUY010000038.1 GCA_023260615.1 Schleiferiaceae bacterium | reverse complement strand
GTCCACGACCTTCTCGCCGGGAGCGATGCCTGATTTGATTTCAGTCATGTCGTTATTGGCCACACCTAGAACAAGGTCGCGGCGTTCGATGCTGCCGAGCTCGCCTTTTGCCACGTAGACATAGGTGTAATTCACGCCTTTGGTGTCCTGCAAGATCAAGCGGTTGGGCACGGTGATAGCGCTGTCCACACTGTAGTCCTTGAGGGCGACGGAGGCCATCATGTTGGCTTTGAGGTCACTGTTCTTGGGAAGCTCGACGGTCACGCCAAACGTGCGGCTACCGGCGTTGATGAAGTTGCCTACGGCGCTGATTTTGCCCACGAGGTCCAATTTGATTGCCGAGAAGTGCATGTCCACTGCGTCGCCCTTCTCGATGCGCTGGATGTAGGTTTCTGGGACCTGCATGTCCAAACGCAAGCCACCGTTGCCCACGATGCGGACCATGGCCATGCCAGGAGCGGCCATTTCCCCTTCCTTGGCAAAAACTTGGTCAATCACCCCATCAAACGGAGCGGTTACCGTGGTCATCGCTACTTGGCGCGAAACGGCCGCCAGGCGCTTTTGCAGGGCCTCAAACTGGGTCTTGGCTTGCAAGTACTGCACTTCGCTGCCGATTTTCTGCTCCCAAAGGCGAGATTGCTTTTCAAACACGGATTGTGCCAAGGTCAGTTGCGTTTTCACTTCGGCCAAGCTGGCTTGCACCAACGAGGCATCCATAGCCACTAACAGTTGACCGGCACGCACGCGCTCACCTCCTTTTACGGTCACTTTGGTGATCGTACCTGCCATTTCTGGGAAGAGGGTCACGGATTTGTCTGAAACGACTGTGCCGTAGACTTGAAACGAGTGATCAAATCCGCCTTTCGCTACTTCAAAGGTGGTCACGCTGGCAAAGCTGCGCGTGCTGTCAGCAGCCGCCAGTTGGAGGTCGATCTCCGCGAGTTCGGCTTTAAGCGTTTCGATAGCGCCGGCGATAGAATCGCGGCGAACGTTCAATTGGTCCACATCCGAAGAGGGTGTAGACGTGCTGCAGGCAGCCAAAAGGGCTACAAGCGCAGTGAGGATGGACAGATTTTTCATGAGATTATTGGACAGATTGAAGGTTGTAGGCGCCCAGGGATTTTTCCAGAGCTACGCGTTTGTTTAGAGCGGAATTGGCCGCTTGAAGCATAGCGGCGACACTTTGTTGGTACTGCGAAGACGCTTGGCTGTAGTCCATGCTCGAGGCGAGACCTTCCACCAACTTGGCTTCGGTGTTTTTCATGACGCGTTGCGCGAGCGCCACGTTTTGCACTTGGATCTGATAGACTTTGAGGGCATTGGCGTATTCGGCACGGGCTTGTTGGTTCTGAAGGCGCAAAGCGTTCTCCGTGTTGGCGAGCAAAATATCGAGCTCTTGAAGCTTGATCTGCTGCTCTTGTACGCGGGCGATTTTTCGGCCCGAACTGAAAAGCGGAATCTGAGCAGACAGGTTCCAGGACTGGAACATGGTATTGTTTGCGGACGTGCCGTCGGGGTCATAAACATTGGCGGACTCACTCACAAACTGGCGGTTGTAAGCGTAACCCGCATAGAGCTTGGGCAGGAACTGCATCTTCTCGTTCTGCAGGTTGAGGTACTGGCCTTTGCGGTTGGTGCTCAACTGGCGGAAGTCGATGTGGTTCTGAACGTCAAACATATTGCTGAGCAGCGCTTGACCGCTTTCTGCTTGGACGAGTAGGCTTTCCAGTGAAGTGGTCAGCTGAAGAGTTGTTTCAGGGGCAATGCCGCAGTGCAACTTTAGAAGCAGTTCTGCAATGTGAATTTGGCTTTCCAAATTGGCCACATTCGCCTCTAAATTGTGGTAGACGATGGACAGCTGGTCGACATCTTCCTCCGCCACAAAGCCTTCGCCCTGCATGGCCTGAAGGTTTTTCAGCGTGCTCGCCGTGTTGGCTAGCGTCGCCTTCAAGGCCGTGGCGTTTTCGCCCAAAATCACACGAAGGTGGTAGGCTTGAGCCACTTGCTCGCGCACATCGATGGTGGCTTTCTCGTAGGAGACGTCGGCCATGTCGCGCAAGACGTTGGTGGCCAAAAGCGCTACGATGTAGGAGCCATCAAACACCAACTGGTTCACCGACAAGTTGGCCACGGAATTGTACCGCGTACCAAACTGCAATTTGTCAATCACACCGTCTTGGTTGATGTCAAAGAACTGCGCTGGCAGCTCAATGTTGTCGGTGTAGTTGCCGCCCATATTCACGGAAGGCAAGCCCAAGGCGATGTTCTGGATCAAGACTTTTTCGGCGGCCTTCTTTTCTAGGGACTGCACTTGAATCTGTGCGTTGTGGTCCAAAGCATAGGATATAGCTTGGTCCAACGACAGCTCCATGCGCTGCTGCCCCAGAGCGGTCAGGCTGCCCATCGTCAGGGCTAGCAGGAGGGTTCTGAGTTTCATTTGGATTTTTGAGATTGGAGTTCTTGTAAATAAGCGAGCCCTTGTGCCGTAGCGATAGAGCGTATGTGAAGTTGAAGGCTGTAGCGAAGGACCTCCCCGCGGCGACTGGCATCGTCCCCCATTTCAGGGTCTTCCATGATACCGACCATCGTATTGTAACGGATCAGGGCGATCTCTTCAATTTGAAGGTCCTCGCGGTACAGTTTCTGCTGAATGCCGCGCTCCAAATTTTTAAGGGAGGCCTGAATCATCATGTCGCGGCGCGCCTTGAGGACCCATTCGTAGGTTTCTGGGTGGTATTTCTTCAAAGGAAAGAGCAATCGGGTGCCGTAGTTCTTGAGCACTTCCTGCTGGATGCGTTGCACCTCCAACAGCTCGTCGATGGCATTTTCGTGGATGCTCGCTTGTTCGATGAATTGTTTGGATTTTACCGCAAACAGGTACTTGGCGGCTTGATCGACCAAATCGGACTTGTTCGTGAAGAAGGTGTAGAGCGTTTTCTTGCTCATGGCCAACTCTTTGGATACGTCGTCCATGTTGACGGCGCGCAAGCCAAAGCGCTGGAAGAGCTCCATCGAACGGGTCAGAATGCTATGTCTAGGATCGTTTTCCATGAAAAATTGCGAACGGGGCGGCAAAGGTCGTGCCAATTCTACACACAGGAAACATTTCATAGTTTAAAATGTTTCCAATGGGTGCACATTTTTTTTCAAAACGAACCGAATTCGCAGCCCGAAACCCAAAAGAAACTACCTTGAACTGCGGGATTTTGCCCATTTTTGCAGGTAGAAAAGTTCCTTTTTGCATCATACATCATGCCAACGTCATCGATTTCTGACATTCTGCGCCAGCCCAAGGTGGGCGACACCGTAACCGTAAAGGGGTGGGTGCGCACCTTCCGTTCCAACCGTTTCATCGCCCTGAACGACGGCAGCTGCCAGGGCAATTTGCAGGCAGTCGTGGACTTTGAGGCCTTTCCAGAGGCCTTGCTCAAGCGTGTGACCACGGGCGCTAGCTTGTCCATCACGGGCGAATTAGTCGCTTCTCAAGGCGCGGGTCAAACGGTGGAGATTGCGGTTCAGAAACTCGAAGTTTTGGGCGATTGCCCCACGGACAGCTATCCCTTGCAGCCTAAACGCCACTCGCTGGAATTCTTGCGCGAGATTGCCCACCTGCGCATGCGCACCAACACCTTTGGCGCGGTGATGCGCGTTCGCCACGCGGCGGCCTTTGCGGTGCACCAGTTCTTTAACGATCAAGGCTTCTTTTACCTGAACACCCCCATCATTACGGCCAGCGACGCAGAAGGCGCAGGGGAACTGTTCCGCGTAACGACGTTGCCCGCAGATGGCGCGCCGAAGAAAGAAGACGGCACCACGGACTTTTCGGAAGACTTCTTTGAAAAGCCCACCAACCTTACCGTGAGCGGTCAGTTGGAGGGCGAACTGGGCGCCATGGCCTTGGGCAAGATTTATACGTTTGGACCGACCTTCCGCGCTGAAAATTCCAATACCACCCGCCACTTGAGCGAGTTTTGGATGATTGAGCCGGAGATGGCCTTCTTCGATCTGCACGACAACATGGAGCTGGCGGAGGCCTTCTGCAAGCACATCATTAAATACGTTTTGACCAACTGCCAGGAGGACCTTGCCTTCTTGGATCAACGTTTGGAGCAAGAAGAGAAATCCAAACCCCAAGACCAGCGCAGCGGACAGGGCCTCATCGAGAAGCTCCAGTTTGTCCTTGACAACCCCTTCGTGCGCTGCACCTACACGGAGGCGATTGACATTTTGAAGGATTCCAAGCCCAACAAAAAGGGCCAATTCAAGTACCCCATCGAAGAGTGGGGCGCCGATTTGCAGTCGGAACACGAGCGCTTCTTGGTAGAAAAGCATTTCAAATCGCCCGTGATTTTGTTCGATTATCCGGCGAAAATCAAGGCCTTCTACATGCGTTTGAACGAAGACGGCAAGACCGTTCGTGCCATGGACGTCCTCTTCCCCGGCATTGGTGAAATCGTGGGCGGCAGCCAGCGCGAGGAGCGCTACGATGTGTTGGTAGAGAAAATGCAGGCCGTGGGCATTGAGCCTGAGCACTTGGAGTGGTACCTCGATACCCGCAAGTTTGGCACTTGTGTGCACAGTGGATTTGGCCTAGGCTTTGAGCGAATGGTACAGTTTGTGACAGGTATGGGTAATATCCGAGACGTAATCCCCTTCCCACGCACCCCAGGCAACGCAGAATTCTAAGACCCTATGCTGAAGCAATCGCTTAGCCAACGCCTGCAGCAAAAGCTGTCTCCGCAGCAGATTCAACTGATGAAGTTGATTCAGCTGCCTACACAGGCATTGGAGGAGCGTATTCAAGAGGAAATGGAAATCAATCCGGCCTTGGAAGACGGTCCTGAGGCACCGGAGCCCCAGGATGAGTTGAGTTCGGAGTGGGAAGACGAGGCAGGCGGCGACGAAGGGGACTACGATCCCATGGACGACTACCTCAGCGACGACGAGATCCCGGACTACAAACTGCAGGCGAACAACTATTCGGCCGACGACGAGTCTTACGAGGCGCCCGTCGTAGTGGGCAAGGACATGAGTGATCTGCTAAAGGAGCAGCTGTCTATGCGTTCGCTTTCGCCCCAAAAAGAGGCCCTTTGTAAGTACTTGATTGGCACGCTGGAGGACGATGGCTACCTCCGACGGGAGCTGGTGGACATTGTCGACGACCTGGCATTCTCCATGGGCATCTTCATCGATGTTCAGGAGCTGGAGGCCGCTCTGGAGGTGATTCAGAGCATGGAGCCGGCGGGTGTGGGCGCTCGGGATTTGCAAGAGTGCTTGGCGCTGCAGCTGGAAAACCGCGAGCCCACCTCCCATACCGAGCTGGCCTTGACCATCGTCACGGACCATTTTGATGCGTTGGCCAAACGGCACTATGCCAAAATGATGGCCCAACTCGAGGTCAGCGAGGAGGTTTTGAAAGGCGCACTCGATGAAATTGGCCGCTTGAATCCCAAGCCCGGACACACGGCAGAATCTGGTTCGCACGCCACGCAAACCGTCATCCCCGACTACACCATTCAAGTGGTAGACGACCAGTTGGAGTTGCGCTTGAACGGCCGAAACGCCCCTGAACTCAACGTGTCCCGCGAGTACAAGGACATGCTTCAGCACTACAAAAAAGCGAAGACTTTTGGCTCAGAACAGGAGAAAGAGGCCTTTCAATTTGTGAAGCAGAAATTGGATTCGGCCAAGTGGTTTATTGACGCCATCAAGCAGCGCCAGCAGACCTTGATTTTGACCATGTCGGCCATCATGCGCTTCCAAGAAGAGTACTTCTTAACGGGCGACGAACGCAAGCTAAAGCCCATGATTCTCAAGGACATTGCGGACGAAGTAGGCATGGATATTTCCACCGTTAGCCGCGTGGCCAGCAACAAATACGTGCAGACCCCCTTTGGCACCTTTTTGATTAAAAATTTCTTCAGCGAATCCATGCTCAACGCAGAAGGCGAGGAAGTCAGTACGCGGGAAATCAAAAAGATCTTGGAGGACAGCATTGGCGACGAAGATTCACGCAAGCCCCTCACCGACGATGCCTTAGCTAAGTTGTTGAAAGACAAGGGCTACCCCATTGCTCGAAGGACCGTTGCCAAGTACCGCGAACAGCTGGGCATTCCGGTGGCGCGTTTGCGCAAAACGCTCTGAGGGAAGCGTTCAATCATTCTTCGCCTACATTGACCCATTCGAGGCCAGTAGTACCGGGGAATAGTCTATTTTCGTAAGGCTGAAAAATATCCGCACTATGAAACGTTTATTCCTTGCCTTTTTATTTGGGGCCCTTTTGATGCCTTTCCAAGCTGAAGCTTCGCACATTTTGGGAGGTGATATTCAGTACAAATACGTCGGTGACTCTACGGGTGTAACCGGACAATACCGCATCAAATTGGTGATTTACCGCGAGCAGTCGGGCGTCGGTTTGGGCACGTCCCAAACGGTGACCATCACGTCTCCCTCGTGCAACATCAACACGTCAGCTACCTGTAACCTCTCCGTTCCAGAGTTCAGCGCGGCCGCCTTGGGCGCCTACGACTGTATCCCCCAGGGAACGAGCGGTTCCTTTTTCAGCCCCATGGTCAACATCTACATTGGCTATGTAACGCTCACACAGACCTGTAACGACTACAAGATGTACTGGCAGTCCTGCTGCCGACCCTTTGGCGTAACCGGTATTGCAAACTCCTCAGGTGCAGGTTTCTATTTCGAGGCTGAATTGAATAACACCCTCGGCTACAACTCTTCGCCCACCTTCGTGTCGATCCCCTTGAGCTACATCTGTACAGGTGGATACATCAATTACTTGCAGAACGCTTACGAGAAGGACAACGACTCTATCAACTACGAATTGGTTCCTGCCCGTGAATTTGGCTTTGGCGTTGGAGGTGTGAGCGTGGGCTATGCAGCTGGCTTCACCTACTTGCAGCCTATTCACACGGACCCTTTGGCGCCCTTCACATTGAACACCCAAACGGGTAACATCACCTTTATTGCTACCACGCAAGAGACCTCGGTGATTGCCATTCGCGTGAATGAATACCGCTTTGACTCGACCTATTTGTTCTGGGAAAAGGTGGGTTCGGCCAACCGTGAGATTCAGGTCTCTGTGGCAGCCAACTGTAACCCCATTGTAAACCAAGGCGTAAAGCTGGACCAGAATGCACCAGGCGTCACGCTCCGTCCTGACGGCAAGCAGCAGGTCGAATACAAATGTCTGGACTCTACGGTGATGCTCTACTTCACCTTGTCTGTGGAAGTCGTATCTATTTCTCCCGACGGCTCGGATTTTCGTCTGACCGCACCGAACGGCCAACCCATCCCCATTGCGAAACTCATTCCTTTCCCCAACGTAAACGGCGAAACGGACTCGATGCGCGTGAAGCTCTTCAAGCCTTTGTCTATGAATGGCGAGTACTACCTCTATTCGAAAGTGGGCAACGACGGCAATACCCTCTTGAACAAGTGTGGTAAAGCCATGGATGAATTTGATACCATCGTCCTTTTGGTGAACGACTGTGTCAACTTGGACATGCAGCTGACAAACGTCTCCATTGATGAGGACAAGCGTCCGCACATATACTGGAAGATTGATCCTGCGACCTTCCCCTCCTTCCTGTTCAACAACTTCCGCATCTACCGCTCGGGAGATGGCGGCCAGAACTGGAACCAAATCACGTCTTTGTCGGATTCGGCACAGCGCGACTGGGTGGACAACACCTTGGGTGCTGCAGATGTGGATGCCAAATCCTACCGCTACTACGTGGAGGCCATCATCAACGGTTTGCAACAGCCTCCGACCAATGTGGTGAAGAGCATCTGGCTCCGTGGCGACATGAGCAATACGGCCTCAATTCCTACGCAATGGACCGACTACAACGGCTGGAACAATCCGATGTACCAAGTGGAATTTGGCCGCGGCATCGCCGGTCAGCCCGGTGTCTACATCTGGGAAGACTACGGTTCCCCACAGCTTGACACCTTTGTAACGGTTGAGTTCCCCAACTTGCCTCCTGGTCAGTACTCCATCCGTACGCGCACCCACAATCCTGCTCGCTTGCAGGATACGGCCTACTCCAACTGGATTGAGTTTGGTGAGCCCGTACCTCCGATTCCCCCAATCGATACGGTGATCGTGCCCAACGTGGTCACGCCTAACGGCGATGGCGTAAACGATGGCTTCATCATCCAAGGAGCGATGAGCTACAGCTCGGGTCGCTACTTGATGATCATGAACCGCTACGGTAAAGTGGTCTACGAGAACGATGCCTACGACAACGGTATGCCTTGGAAGGGCGAAGACAACCGCGGCAACAAGCTCGCCGACGGTGTATACTTCTACATCCTTCGCTTGGACGACAATCCCAACAGCGCGCACTTGGAGCTGACGGGCAACGTCACCCTCCTGTCGAAGTAAGAGCAACCTCATGTACTTTTAAAGGCCGCCCCGTAAACGCGAGGCGGCCTTTTTCGTTAGCCTTTATATGGAACGCCTGGACCGCATTAAACAGCTTTTGAAATCTCTGCCCGAGAGGCCAGGGGTGTACAAGCATTTGGACAAAGACGGGCAGATTCTGTACATCGGAAAGGCGAAAAATCTAAAGAAGCGGGTTAGTAGCTACTTCAGTAAAACACACGACCAAGCGCGGTTGCGCATGCTGGTTCGACGGGTCGAGAACATCGATGTCATCGTCACAGAGACGGAATACGATGCCCTCCTGCTAGAAAACACGCTTATCAAGCAGCACCAGCCCTGGTACAACATCAACTTGAAGGACGGGAAGACCTATCCGTGGATTTGCATCAAGAAGGAGCGTTTTCCGCGGGTCTTTAGCACGCGTCAGCGCATCGAGGACGGCAGCGAATACTTTGGGCCCTACCCCTCGGGGCGCATGTTGGGGACCTTGCTGGATTTGATTCGGCAGCTCTATCCCTTGCGAACCTGTGCGCTGAATTTGTCCGAGGCTTCCGTGGACGCAGGCAAGTACCGGGTCTGCTTGGAGTACCAAATGCACAACTGTCTAGGGCCCTGCGAAGCCCGGCAATCCGAAGATGCCTATATGGAGGATATTGCCTCCGTTCGGAAACTCCTCAAAGGCGAATGGTCCTCTATCAAGCAGCGCCTACACGGCCAAATGATGATGCATGCCGCGGTTCAGGAATTTGAACTGGCCCAGGCCTGCAAGGAGAAATTGGACCATTTGGAAAAGTACCAAGCCAAGAGCACGGTCCTCAACCCCAATGTGGGCGACCTCGACGTCTACTCCGTTGTGGACGATGTGGAGTTTGGCTACGTCAATTTTTTAATGGTTCGGGAAGGCGCGGTGTTGCAATCCTTTACCATGGAGCTCAAGAAAAAAATGGAGGAGACTCCAACGGAAATGCTCGAGTTGGCTATCCCCGAAATCCGGCAGCGTTTCAACTCAACGGCCAAGCAGTTGCTGCTTTCCCACGATGTGGAATTGGAAGTGGAGAATTTGAGTTGGCATGTGCCGCAACGCGGTGACAAGGCGGCGGTAGTGGCTCTGTCCTTGCGCAATGCGCGGGCGCATCGTTTGGAGCGCTTGAAAAACATGCAGATTGTCGATCCAGACCGGCATGTGAACCGCATCATGGGCCAAATGAAGCAGGACTTGCGTTTGGCCGAAGAGCCTCGTCACATCGAGTGCTTTGACAACTCCAACATTCAAGGGACGCATCCCGTGAGCGCATGCGTCGTCTTCAAAAATGGCAAGCCGTCCAAGAAAGACTACCGCCACTTCAACGTGAAAACGGTGGAAGGCCCGGACGACTTTGCGACGATGGAAGAGGTGGTTTACCGCCGGTACAAACGCATGCAGGAAGAGGGCCACTCCCTGCCGCAACTCATTTTGATTGACGGGGGCAAGGGCCAGCTCTCTTCGGCCGTGGAGGCCCTAGAGAAATTGGGACTGCGCGGCCAAATCGCCATCATGGGCATCGCCAAGCGCTTGGAGGAGCTTTACTTCCCGGGAGATTCGGTGCCCTTGTACCTAGACAAGCGTTCCGAAACGCTTAAAGTGCTTCAGCAAGCCCGAAACGAAGCCCACCGCTTTGGCATCACCTTCCACCGCAACAAGCGCAGCAAGGCCAGCATTGGGTCCGCCTTGGAGGCTATCCCCGGCGTGGGCCCGGCCACCTTGGAAGTGCTACTGAAAACGTTTAAATCGGCAGCCGGCGTCAAGCGCGCGAGCCCTGAAGCGCTGGAAAACGCCGTGGGCCCCGCCAAAGCGAAAAAGGTCTTGGACTGGGTTGCGCAGCAAGCGAAGTAATTCGGGGAAGCTTAGCGGAATTTTAGCAGGATCTCCGCCAGGTGCTTACGGGAAATGTCTGGAACGGTGGCATCCTCAGCCGGATAGCCGACAGGAAGCAGCAGAAAGGGTTTTTCATGTGCCGGGCGCCCTAAGATTTCCGCGAGGAAGTTCATGGGGCTGGGGGTATGCGTGAGCGTGACCAGCCCCGCTTCGTGAATGGCCGTGATCAAAAGGCCGCACGCGATTCCGACGGATTCCGAAACGTAGTAGTTCTTGCGCACTTCGCCATCGGGCCGAACGTCTTGCACCTGCTTAAACACCACAAGGAGCCAGGGGGCCGTTTCCAAAAAGGGTTTTTCCCAATCCGTGCCAATCGGAGCAAGGTCGTCGAGCCAGGCTTGCGGCGCGCGGCCCTCGTAGAAGGCCTTTTCTTCTTCTTCCGCGGCAATCCGAATGCGCTTTTTCAGCTCCGGGTTGGAAACCGCACAAAAGGTCCAAGGCTGCTTGTTGGCCCCGGAAGGCGCTGTTCCCGCGGCGGCGATTAGGGATTCGATGGTGGCTTCGGAGACGGGCGCATCGCTAAAGAACCGAACCGAACGTCGGGCATTCCAGCGCTGGTATACGTCGTGGGCGCGGCGCTCTACCTCTTCCGGTGCGACGCGTTCCGGGCGGTAGGGGATGTGCCCGTCCTCCATGGTTTAGGCCCCTACAATTTTACCGTCTTCCAAAGGCAGGATGCGCCGAGCGCGATCAATGACCCGTTGGTCGTGGGTGGAGAAGATGAAGGTCGTTTTCTCTTTTTGATTGAGCTCCGCCATGATGTCCAAAAGGGTTTCTGTCGATTTGGAGTCCAGGTTGGCCGTAGGCTCGTCTGCCAAGACAAAGCGCGGGCGGCTGGCGAGGGCTCGGGCTACGGCGACGCGCTGCTGCTGGCCGCCAGACAGCTGGTTGGGTCGGTTTTGGGCACGATCCGCAAGACCCACGGCTTCGAGCAATTCCATGGCCCGTGCCTCGCGCTCCTTCTTGCCGACGCCTTGCAGCTCCAGGATGAAGGCCGTGTTTTCCAGGGCGGTTAAGACGGGGATGAGGTTGTAGGCTTGGAACACGAAGCCGATGTGCTTCAATCGAAAGTCAATAAGGTCGCGGTCCTTGAGGTCGACGATGTCCACGCCATCGATGTGGATATGCCCGTGGCTAGGACGGTCTAGGCCGCCAATAGCGTTGAGCAAGGTGGTTTTTCCGCAGCCGGAAGGGCCGACAATCGCGGTGAATTCCCCTTCGTCAAAGGAGGCCGATATCCCGTTGACGGCCGTGACACTGCCGGCTTGGGATTCGTAGACTTTTACAACGTTTTGGAGGTCAATCAGGGCCATAGCACAGGGAATTAAAGCACACGCATGCTTTCGATGGGGTTCAACTTGAGGGCTTTTCGGGCCGGATAGAGGGCGGACAGGAAGGCCAAAACAAAGACCAGCGCCGCGATGGGGAGGTAGAATTCGGGTACGGTGACCGGGTAGATGGTGGACTCCATGCCAAATTCGGCGAGTCCCTGCTCAACCCCCTCGAGGGTGATGCCTGTTTGGGACGTGACGGCGAGGGTGCTGTGACCTAGGAGTAAGCCAATCGGTAGACCAGCGAAGCTGAGCAGAAGCGTTTCCAGCACGATGAGGGTAAAGAGGCGGCGCTTATTCATGCCGACCGCCATGAGCATGCCCAGTTCGCGGGTGCGCTCTAGAATGGCCATGAGCATCGTGTTGAGGATGCCAAAGGCCATCGCGAGCAAAATGATGGTCATGAAGAGCAAGAGGGACTGGGCCATGATTTCGTCGGCATACCCCAGTTCGGGGCTGATGCTGCGCCATTCTTTGAATACCAAACGGGTTTCATCGCGTTTGAGCTGTTCAAGGGATTCAATCCGGCTGCTGTGGAAGACGTTCAGCAAGCGCAGGCTGTCCTGGCTGCGTAGGCGCTCCATGGTCGGCTTCATGGCATAGGGATCCTTGACCCGAAAGCAGACCTCATGCGCCACGGGAAATACACGCGTCGATGTGGAATCCAGCATGCCCATCTGCTGGGCGATGTTCAGGGCAGGCACGTAAAGCATGGTTTCCTCCAACAGGTTGGAGGCGCCGTCGTAGAGGCCCACTACATAGAAGAGTGCGCTGTGTACTTCACCGCTTAAGTCCTGAAAGGTGAGCACCAAACGGTCATCCACGCCCACTTCCAAACGCTTGGCCAATTCCTCGCCCAAAACGATTTCATCGGCAGCGCCTTCTTCCAGGAAGCGGCCTTCGGTGATGTTTCGGGCCGACTTGAACAGGTTGGGCTCTACCTGCGGGTAAACGCCCAGCACCATGGCGGGGGCGGCCCCAGACCCGCTTTGAATCATGGCTTGAACCACGAGGCGGGGAGCCACTTCGGTCACGGAGGTGTCGGAAGCTAGGTCCTCCAACACCGCGTCCAAGCGAGGGAGCAAGGCGCTGGGCTCTTGGCTTTCCTCAAAAGGAACGGACTGGATGCGGCCGTGGCCCACGTTGTCGTCCAACAGGCTGACCGTGCGCGCATCGTTGAGGCCGGTAGCCCAGCCCATCATGAAGATGCCGGCCCAAACGCCTAGGGCCATGGAACCAATGACCACGGCGGAGCGCCAAGGGCTGCGCCAAATGTTGCGCCAGGCCATGCGAATCGTACTCATATCAACGGTGAATGGCGGGGGATTTATACACGACGTACATCGGCCA
>JALQUY010000037.1 GCA_023260615.1 Schleiferiaceae bacterium | reverse complement strand
GCGGAAGTCAAAGCCGCAGGCATTGGGGTGGACAGCCCCGAGGATTTGGAAAAGGTGCGGATTTTGGCGGGGAAGCTAGCCCTCTAGCGTCAAACCTTCCTCGCCACCATCAACCCATCCCGGAAGGGCAGAAGTTGGTGTTCGACGCGGGGATCAGAGGCGATTTTGGCATTGTAGGCGCGCAATCCTACGGTTTCGTGGTCTTGGTGCTCGGGTTCGGCCACTTTGCCGCTCCACAAAACGTTGTCGGCGATAATCAAGCCGCCGGGACGAACGCGGTCGACCACCAGGTCAAAGTAGGCGGAATAGTTTTCCTTGTCCGCGTCAATGAAGACAAGATCCCAAGGTCCGTCCAAGGTTGGAACTATTTCCAGCGCATTGCCGATGTGCAGGTGGATACGGTCCGAAAAGCCAGCCTTCTCCATGAAGCGCAAGATGCGCGGACGGAGTTCGGCGTTGATGTCGATGGTGTGGATGATTCCGCCGTCGGCGAGGCCTTCGGCCATGCAGAGGGCGGAATAGCCGGTGTAGGTGCCGATTTCCAAGACGCGCGTGGGGCGCAAAAGGTGCGAAATCAAACTTAGAAAACGGCCCTGTTGGTGGCCGCTGAGCATGCGCGGCATGAGGACTTCTTGCCAGGTTTCGCGCTCGAGCGCCGCGAGGGTTTCGCTGTGGGGCGCGGTGAATTCACCGGCGTAAGCATCAATATGGGGAGGGAGGAATTCCATAGAGGGGCAAGTTAGTCCGATTCGGTGGGGACAAAGCGGAGTTCGCTGATGCGGTTGGGGTCAAAGATTCGGTTCGCTACTTCTTGAAGCTGTGCGGGCGTAACGCGGTCCACTTTGGTGGCCATTTCGCCAAACGTGTCCACACGGTTGAAGGTCATGAGGGATTTGCCCAGGGCGGTCATGAGGGAGCCGTTGCTTTCTTGGGCGAGTGCCATTTGGCCCATGAGCTGCGTTTTCGCCTTGTTGAATTGAAGACTGCCGAGCCTTTTGTCGCGGAGCTGCTTCAATTCGCGCAAGATGAGGCTGTGGCAGCGGTCCATCGTTTCACCGTCGGTGCCTGCATAGACGCCCCAAAGGCCGGTGTCGCTGTAGGGATTGAAGAAACTCTCGATGTGGTAGGCAATGCCGTGACGTTCCCGAATGTTCAAATTCAATCGCGAGTTCATCGCGGGACCGCCCAGCAAGTTGTTCAGGAGGACCATGGCGGTCAAATCGTCGTGGTGGACGTGCATGCCTTCGCCGCCTAGGACCAAATGCGATTGGTGAATGTCCATGGGCCGATGTTCACTGGCTACCCGGGCAGCGGGGGCGGCCAAGCGTGAAGCAACAGGCCCATCGACGGTCCAGGAAGCGGCATACTTGAGGGCCATGCGTTCGAACTGCTTGGCGGAAATGCCGCCCACCGAGGAGAGCACGGCGCGCTCCGGGCGGTAATGAGTGCGCACAAAGTTGACCACCTGCTCGCGGGTAAAGGTGGGAACGGAGTCTTCCGTACCTAGGATGTTACGGCCCAGAGGATGGTCGCCATAGACGAGCGCGTCAAATTCGTCAAAGATGAGCTCCGAGGGGCTGTCGCGGTAGGAGTCGATTTCGTCCAGAATGACGTCCTTCTCCTTGGGGATTTCCTTTTCGGGGAAGCGAGCATTCTGTAAAATGTCGAAGAGGAGTTCCATCGAACGGCCATAGTGGGGCACCAAGAAACTGGCGTAGAGCGTCGTGTCCTCCTTGCCGGTGTAGGCATTGAGTTCGCCGCCCACGTCTTCGATGCGGGAGAGGATGTGGTAGGCCTTTCGGCGCGTGGTGCCCTTAAAGAGGAGGTGCTCGATGAAATGGGCCAAACCCTCCTCCTCCGGTGCCTCATCGCGCGAACCAACAGGCAGCAAAATCCCAATGTGACCGGTAGGCGAGGCCACCTGCTGGTGAATCCACCGCAGCCCATTGGGCAAAGTCCCGACCACAAAGTCAGGACGCTGTAGTTGGTCGACCACGGAAGGCTAAGCGCTTATTTCAGCCACTTGTCCAACCAGGAGAAGAACTCCGCGTGCCATACCAAGCCATTTTGGGGGCTGAGCACCCAGTGGCCTTCCTCGGGGAAGTAGAGGAAGCGCGAAGGAATGCCGCGCAGTTGGGCCGCTTGGTAGGCCTCCATACCTTGGTTCACGGGAACTCGGAAGTCGTTGCCCCCGTGAATCACGAGCAAGGGCGCCGTCCAGTTCTGTACAAAGTTCATGGGGTTGTAGTCGTTGTACGCTTTGGGCACGTCAGCCGTCCAGTACGGGCCGCCGATGTCCTTATTGGCGAAGAAAAGTTCTTCGGTGGTGAGGTACCAGCTCTTCATGTCAAAGAGGCCGCAGTGGCTGATGAGGGCCTTGAAGCGGTTCTCATGAATGCCGGCGAGCATATAGACCGAATACCCCCCGTAGGAAGCGCCCACAGCGCCGAGGTTGTTGGCGTCGACGTAGGACTCTTTGGCCACCGTGTCAATGGCTGCGAGGTAGTCGCGCATGGCTTGACCGCCCCAATCTTGGGAGATTTGCTCGTTCCACTCCTTGCCGAATCCGGGCACGCCGTGGCGGTTGGGAGCAACCACGATGTAGCCTTGGGCCGCCATCAACTGGAAGTTCCAGCGGTAGCTGTAGAAGGCGCTCACGGCGCTCTGGGGACCGCCCTGGCAGTAGAGCAGGGTGGGGTATTTCTTTTCGGGGTCAAAGTTGGGGGGCAAGAAGACCCAGGTCAACATGCTACCGCCGTCGCTGGTTTTGATCCAGCGCTTTTGGATGTCGCCCATGGCGAGTTGGCTGTAGAGGTCCGCATTCTCCACGGTAAATGCACCGGGCGCTACTTCTTTTTTGGCGTTGAGGTGGAAGAGTTCGGTGGCGTGGTTTTGGTCCTGACGCTCCGCAATCACCGAGTTGCCCCAAACGCCAAATCCGCCGTAGTTGTAGTCGCCGGAGGTCAAAGAGGTCACCTTTTTGGCGGCCAGCCCATTTTTGCCGGTCATCAGGTCCAAACGGCGCAGCTGCTGCGTGCCTTGGGTGCTCTCATTGAAGATGATGCTCGAGGTGGAGATCCACTTGAAATCGTTGATGTATTCGGCCGAAACCACAGGCTGCAATGCGCGCTTTTCGCCGGCAGAAGCCACGTCCACGATGTAGAGTTGGTTGACGTCGCTTTCGTAGCCGTCTTCCGGCATGGCGACAAAGGCCAGCCACTTGCCGTCTGGGGAGAAGCTGGGGTGGCTATCGTAGCCGTCCAAACCGTTCAAGGTGCTGGTGCGTCCGGTCTCGCGGTCGTAGAGGTAGAGCTTGCTATCGGTGTGCAAGGCGAACTCCTTGCCGCTCTCCACTTTCTTGCTGGCGTAGACGATGAAGCGGCCGTCGGGGCTTACGTCAAAGCTTTCGGCGCCGCCAAAAGGAGGGAGGGGGCTGTGCGCCTTTTCGCCGGCCATGATGTCCGTAAACTTGCCGGTTGCTGTGGTTTTGGTGGGGTCCACCACCATGTAGGCGATGTGGTTGTAGGAGTAATCCGTCCAGCTGTCCCAGTGGCGGTACATGAGGTCGTCGTAGACCGCGTAGTTGGCCTTGGGGGCCTCGGGGTGGCGCTCCGCAGGCGTTTGGTCCAATTGCACGCGTGTTACGAAGGTGACCAGCAAACGGCCGTCGTTTAATTCAATGACTTTAGCATCGCCCATGCCGCCTTCAACAGAGGTCAGGGGGACGGGCTGGTAGGACGGATCGTTCACCTTGTCTAGCCAGAGTTGGCCGCCGGTGAAATAGCCAATGCGCTCGCCGCCGCGGAGGAAGAAGGCGCCGTATTCGCTGGCTTTGGTCTCGCGCAGCACGGAGAGTTCACCGGAAGCAATCTCTCCAATGTAGAGGTCGCGGTTGCCGCGGTTGGCGTCGGTATCGTAGTGGGACACCCCATAGAGAACGAGGCCGTTTTCACTGACGTCGTCCAAGCTGACGCGACCGAGCTCCCACAATTTTTGGGGAGTCATGACTTCGGTCTTGCCGGAAGCTTGATCGGACTGGGCTTGTGCGCCCAAGGAGAGGGTGGCGAGAGCCGCCGTAAAAAGAAAAGCGTTTTTCATGCGTTCAAGGGGTTTGTTCGTCGATGAGTTCTAACAGGGTGCGGAAGGCGACAAATTTGCCTTCGTAGCGTTCTTTGGTTTTGGCCTGGAGCGCCGGCGCGTACATCTGCTGGTAGAGCTGAAAGTCCACCATGTCTTTGAAGCGGTACTGGATGGAGTAGGTGGTGCCGGACTCTTCGTCCACCATCACGCGGGTAAAGCGGCAATCCTGAAAGAGGCCCGTGGCCAAAACTTCGGGGATGTGCACGCCCATCATCCAGCCCTTCCATTCTTCGTGGACGCTGTCGTCGATGTTGATCGTGACGTTGTAGATGTACATGCTTACAAGTTCGGGTTTTCCCAGCGATCCCACATCACTTGCCAATGGGTATCGAGGCTGTCGTGTTCGGCCATTAATTCGCGCATGGCAGCACAGCTGGTTTCCACTTCAGCGATGAGCGGCAGCAGGGCGTTTTTCTCGTTTTCCAGGGCCTCTCGGAGGGCTTCCTCCTCGATCAATCCCTTTTCGGCGTCGTGCTTCAAGGCTTGCACTTGCTCCAAACCGTAGATGAGCTGCGCTTCCCATTCGGCATAGGACTGCAGTTCAAACCATCGGCTCGTTTGGCGGTAGTGGTACTTGAGCACCTCAAATTCGTTGCGGAAATAGGGTTCATGGACCGAATCAAAGCGCTTCGTTCGGGCAATGGAGGCGTGACGCTCCAAATCCGCGTAATCCGCCTCAATCCCCTCTTCGTAGAGACTTTGAAGGGCAGTCAACGCCGATTGCGTATCCGCCTCCAAGGCAGTCAGGTCGTCTTCATAGGGGAAGGAGCAGCCTACCGCTGCCAACAGTCCTAGGAGCATCCAGGCCTTTTTCATGCCGTAATGCGGTCAAAGCCCGTGTACGAACGCAAGACTTCGGGAATGGCGATGCCGTCGGGACCTTGGTTGTTTTCCAGCAAGGCGGCCACCACGCGGGGCAAGGCCAAAGCGGAGCCGTTCAAGGTGTGCGCCAGGTGGGGCTTTTGGTCCTCCGTGCTGCGGTAGCGAAGCATCAAGCGGTTGGCCTGGAAGGTCTCAAAGTTGGACACCGAAGAAACCTCCAACCAGCGCTCCTGTGCGGCAGACCACACTTCGAAGTCGTAGGTGAGGGCAGAGGTGAAGCCCATGTCGCCGCCGCACAAACGCAGGATGCGGTAGTGCAAGCCAAGGTCCTCCAATAGACCCGCCACGTGCGCGACCATCTCCTCCAAACGGTCGTAGGATTTGCGGGGATGCTCGACGCAAACGATTTCCACCTTGTCAAACTGGTGCAAGCGGTTCAACCCACGCACGTCCTTGCCATAGGAGCCGGCCTCGCGGCGGAAGCAAGGGCTGTAGGCCGTCATTTTGATTGGCAGATCAGCTTCCGGGACAATCTCGTCACGCAGCAAATTGGTCACGGGGACTTCTGCCGTGGGAATGGCGAATAAATTGTCCTCCGTCATGTGGTACATCTGGCCTTCTTTGTCGGGCAATTGGCCCGTTCCAAATCCAGACGCCTCATTGATAAAGTGCGGAGGCTGAACTTCCAGGTAACCGGCGGCGGTGTTTCGGTCCAAAAAGAACTGGATCAACGCGCGCTGCAACCGCGCACCCTGACCCGTGTAGACCGGAAATCCCGCACCCGTGATCTTCACGCCGCGCTCAAAGTCAATGAGCTTGTACTTTTCCGTCAACTCCCAGTGCGGCACATGCCCTTCTCCGAGGTCCGGCGCCGAACCCCAGGTCCGCACCACTTCATTGTCTTCCGCCGATTTGCCCGCAGGCACAGACGCATGCGGCGTATTGGGCAAGGCGACCAACTGGGCGCGCTCTTGCTCTTCCAAGGCGTGCAAATCGGCCGCAAGCTGCGTCAAACGCTCTTTGATCGCGGCGCTTTCGGCTTTGAGGGCATCGGCTTCGCCGGCCTTGCCTTCTCGGAACAACTGGCCAATGGCTTTGGCGAGGCGGTTGGCCTCGGCTTGCTGGTTCTCGGTCTCCGCTTGGAGGTGGCGGCGCTGCTCGTTCAGGGCAAGCAAGGCTTCCACGGCAGGACGCGCGTCCAAGTTGCGCTTGGCCAGCGCGGCGATGACGCCCTCGGCGTCTTGACGAATAGTGGTGAGTTGTAGCATCGTGTAAAACTAAAAAACCCCCTGCAGCTTTATTAGAGCGACAGGGGGTTGGTCGTGTTGGTTCAGCAAATTAGGCTTCGCCCCCTTCGGTGAAGGGAACAACCGAGACAAAGCTCTTGTTGCCTGCTTTCTTTTTGAATTCAACCATACCGTCGGTCAACGCGTACAAGGTGTGGTCTTTGCCAATACCTACGTTGTTACCGGGATGGTGCGACGTGCCGCGCTGGCGAACAATAATGTTGCCGGCGATAGCGGGCTGACCGCCAAAAATTTTCACGCCGAGTCGTTTGCTTTCTGATTCGCGTCCGTTCTTGGAACTACCTACGCCTTTCTTGTGTGCCATGAGGTTCTAGAATTACGGCTTACTTCTCCGCTTTGGGAGCAGCAGCTTTTTTAGTCGTGGTTTTCTTTTCAGCAGCGGCCTTGGGAGCAGCAGCTTTTTTGGCAGGAGCAGCTTTCTCAGCAGCAGGAGCCTCGGCTTCTACGGCTGCGGCTTTCTTCTTGCCACCAGAGAGTTTAACATCCGTGATAACGATCTGGGTCATCGGCTGGCGATGGCCGGTCTTCTTGTCGTAGCCCTTACGGCGCTTCTTCTTGAAGATGATCACTTTGTCGGCCTTTACGTGGGCCTTGATGGTAGCTGAAACCTCAGCTCCTTCGATAACGGGGGCGCCAACAACTACGCCGTTCTGGTCTTCAGCGAGCAACACGCGATCAAAGCTTACTTTGTCGCCCTCATTGCCTGCCAAACGGTGAACGTACACGTATTGGTCTTTTTGCACTTTGTATTGCAGCCCTGCTATTTCTACTATGGCGTACATGTTGTACAATATTTAGTTAAGGGGTGCAAAGATATGCCGAATATCATTATCTATTGGGTCTTCCACAGAAAAACAGACCGAATTTTTCTTCCGTCCCCCTTCGATGGGCGCAAGAGGCATTGTACCTTCACGGACTCATCGCGCGCAGGGCAGCCACTTTGGTGTGGTTCTTGCAGTTTTGGCGAGTGAAAATTAACCGCACACGAACACCATGAAGCAGTACGCACTCCTTTTGGCGGCATGCACCTTGGGGTATTCGGCTCAGGCCCAGATTGCCTTTGAAGAATACGACTTGGAAAATGGCCTCCACGTC
The DNA here is from genome assembly GCA_023260615.1 of Schleiferiaceae bacterium. Taxonomy (GTDB): domain Bacteria; phylum Bacteroidota; class Bacteroidia; order Flavobacteriales; family Schleiferiaceae; genus TMED14. Next base: position 5,671 of record JALQUY010000037.1, on the reverse strand, counting down.
ATCCTGCACCAGGACAATAGCACGCCCATTGTGGCCGTTTCCGTCCTCTACCACGTAGGATCGAAGAACGAAGAAACCAACCGCACGGGCTTTGCCCACTTCTTTGAGCACCTGCTCTTTGAAGGTTCCGAGAACATCGGCCGCGGCGAATACATGAAGCTCATCCAGGCCAACGGCGGAACGCTCAACGCGAACACCATGCAGGACCGTACCTTCTACTATGAAATCCTTCCCTCCAACAATTTGGAGCTAGGCTTGTGGATGGAAGCGGAGCGCATGCTGCACGCCAAAGTGGATCAAACGGGTGTAGAAACCCAGCGCGAAGTCGTGAAGGAAGAGAAGCGCATGCGCGTGGACAACCAACCCTACGGTTCGTGGAGCGCAGAGATGTTCAAGCGCGCCTTCCCCGACCACCCCTACAACTGGGCGGTTATTGGTTCCATGGACGACTTGAATGCCGCCCAAACAGAAGACTACGTCAACTTCTACAAGAAGTACTACAACCCCAACAACGCCACCTTGAGCATTGCCGGAGATATTGATCCCGTCCAAGCGAAGGCCTGGATTGAAAAGTACTTTGGCACCATTGCGGCAGGTGAGCCTGTGGTGCACCCCTCTAAGTATGCCTCTGCCCTGACGGGGGAAATTCAAGACACCATTTTCGACAACATTCAGATTCCGGCCATTTTTGCGGGCTACCGCATGCCCGGCCAAGCGGACAAGGACGCCTATGCGCTCCAGATGTTGACAACCGCCTTGAGCGACGGTCCTTCTTCGCGCTTGTCCAAGCGCTTGGTGGACCAGGATCAGTCTGCCTTGCAGGTGGTGGCCTTCCCCTACGCCTTAGAGGACCACGGTATCTTCATCACGTTGGCATTGACCAATGGTGACCACGGTACGGCTGAAGTTTTGGGCACCATGGACGAGGAAATTGCCCGAATGCAATCCGAACTCCTCTCCGAAAAGGAATTCGAAAAAGTACTGAACAAGGTGGAGGCCGACTTCATCACTCAAAACGGCTCCGTCTCCGGCATCGCCGAATCCTTGGCCAACTACCATGTGTACTTCGGGGACGCCAATTTGATCAACACGGAAATCGAGCGCTACCGCGCTGTGACCCGCGAGGACATTCAACGCGTCGCCCAAACCTATTTGCAACCGTCTAACCGTGTGGTCTTGACCTACTTGCCCAAGCCCAGCGCCAATCCCTCTGTAGAATAATGAAACGTATTATCCTCGCCCTAGCGGCCCTGGCTACTTTCTCTGCATCGGCACAGTTGGACCGAAGCATTCGACCTAGCGCGGCAGAACCCCGCGTACCCACCATCGCTCCCTACACCCAATTCACGTTGAAAAACGGCATGACGGTGTTGGTCGTGGAAGACCACAAACTCCCTCGTGTGTCCGTGGGCCTGTCTATGGACCCCGGGCAGCTGTATGAGGGCGAAATCGCCGGCGTATCCTCCTTAACAGGGGATCTCTTGTCCGAAGGCACCACCTTGCGTGACAAAGCCAGCTTGGACGAAGCGGTGGACTACATCGGTGCACGCTTGCGCACCGGCCCCACGGGCGTAAACACCAGCGGTTTGAGCAAGTACGCCGATCAATTGTTCAGCATTGCAGCTGAAGTAGCGACTAAGCCCGCCTTCCCTGCGTCGTCTTTTGACAAACTGAAGAACCAGTTCATTAGTAGCCTCAAGAACGAACGCGACAACCCCGGCAGCATCCGTGGCAACGTGTCTCGTGCCCTTCTTTACGGCACCAATCACCCCGCAGGCGAATTGGTGACGGAAGCCACCGTGAACAACGTTACGCTGAAAGACTGCCAGACGTTCTACAAGACCTACTGGAAGCCCAACATTGCCACTTTGGTCATTGTGGGAGATATCTCGGTGGATCAAGCACGTCAGTTGGCTGAAACCCACTTTGGCGGCTGGAAAGGCAAGTTCAAAAAAGAAGTCACCTACCCAGCGCCCGCAAAACAGGCCAACACCCGCATTGTCCTGGTGAACCGTGATGCCTCCGTTCAGTCGAGCATTACCGTAACCAACACCATGCACTTGACGGTCGGTCATCCCGATGCGGAAGCCATGGCGGTGATGAACCAAGTTTTGGGTGCAGGTTCTGCGGGACGTTTGTTCCAAAACTTGCGCGAAGACAAGGCCTATACCTACGGTGCCTATTCGAGCTACGGAACGAGCAAATACACCTCATCCTTCAGTGCAGAAGCCGAAGTGCGCAACGCGGTTACGGATTCAGCTGTGGCGGAATTCCTCTACGAACTCAACCGCATCCGCACGGAGCCCATCTCTGCGGAGGACCTGCGCGCCGCCAAGAACAACCTGTCTGGCAGCTTTGGACGCTCCTTGGAGAACCCGGCTACCGTTGCGCGTTTTGCGACCAACATTCAGGAGTACGGCTTGTCTGCAGACTACTACAACAACTACTTGAAGCGTTTGGAAGCGGTGACTGTAGCAGATGTACAGCGCGTAGCCAAGACCTACATCGAAGAAGGTCAGTACCTCATCGTGATTGTTGGTAAGGCGTTGGATATTGCTCCCGGCCTGCAGCGTCTGGGCTTCCCCATCGAGTACTACACCTTGGATGCCGAACCTACGACGGCACCTGTGGCGAAAGTTCCTGCGGGCTTGACGGCCCAAAAAGTCATCGATGCCGCCTTCGCCGCCATGGGCGGGCGCGAGGCTATCGAGGGGGTAGAGACCATCGACATCACCCAAGAAGCAAGCCTGATGGGTATGACTTTGAATTTCCATTCGGTCTATGCCGCTCCCAACTACATTTTCTCGGAGCAAAAGACCCCAATGGGTGGTAGCGTGAAGAAGTACAACGGCCAGAAAGTGGTCGTGCAAGCGAACGGCCAAGACGTGCCTGTCGATGAAGCCACGGCCCAAGACGTGATCAACGATTCTTGGTGCACGGAATTGCTTTTGAGCGGCGGGGAAGGTGGCAATGCAGTGCTCTCTGAAGCGCCTGCTACGGTCAACGATGCCGTCTGCTATGAGCTGGTTGTTACCCTCGGCAGCAATGAAGTGAAGCGCTACTACGATGCCAAGACGGGTCTATGTGTGCGTCAAAGCCAAGTGGCCGAAACGCCTCAAGGCGAACAGGTCATTAATGTGGACTTCGGCGACTACCAGACGGTGGATGGCGTGAAGCTGCCCTTTGTGACCACTGTGCCCCTTCAGCCTGGCATGAACCTCGAGGTCAAAACGACCAAAGTCGTCGTGAACGGCGAAGTCGACATGAACATTTTCAACTAAGCTCGGTTAGAGAAACTGAGTTATAGGTTGAATCACACCTTTAAGCTGAAACGCAGAAACCCCGGGGCGAGTCCTCGGGGTTTTTTCATGCCTAAAAGTTGGGGGTTTAGCGAGGACCTCAGCGGCTATTTGCGGTTGACCATCCAAACGCCCACCAAAATGGTCACCATGCCCACAAAGTGGTTGAAGAGCAAGTCTTCCCCAAACAGCAAGCCCCAGCCCAGCGCAACGATGGGAATGACATAGGTCGTGGAGGCGGCAAACAGCGGTGTGGTCATGGCGATCAAGCGGTTGAAGACCACCATAGAGATGCTCGTGCCCACCATACCCAAGAAGGCGATGGCGGCGAGGGAACTCCACATTTCGGAACTGCCCGTGAGGTTCCCCGTAAAGTCCGTAGCCGCCAGAATGCCCACGGAAGGCACCGACGCGCCCAACATGGCGAATAACGTTATCGCCCGGGGCGAAAGATGCTTCAGACGATCCCCAATGGTGTTGATGCTGACGCCGTAGCAGGCCGCGGCGAGCACGGCGAGTAGGAGGTAAGGCCAGTTTTGGCCCACCGTCGAGTGGCTGTCAAAGGGATTAATCAGGAAGATGGCGCCGGCAAAGCCTACAACGACGCCGAGGGCGCGAATTCGGTTGAGCTTTCGGCCAAATACCAGTAGGCCCACCAACAAGGTGAACAACGGGGTCATCGAATTGGTGATGCCCACGACACCCGAAGGCACATGCGCCACTGCGATGGGGAAGAGGAGGTAGGGGATGGAATTGCCGAGCAATGCGACGATGAGAAAGGCGGGAATGTCGGCCTTCTTGAACTCCTTGAACTGCGGCCACGCGAAGGAAAGCGTGAGGGCGGCGGCGAAGAGGATGCGGGCGGCGCCAATTTGGACCGCGGTGAAAGCGATCAAGGCGTGCTTCATCAAAATGAAGGAGGATCCCCACACCAACACCAGTGCAGTAAACATGATCCAAGGGAGGAAGGAACGATTCATGAGGCGCCAAAGGTAGATTACCTTTGTACCTATGCCACATAGCCCCACGACAAAATGGACCGCGGTCCTTCGCAGATTGTTGCAAGCCTCTATCGTATTGACGTTGCTTGTGATTTTGGCCGGTTCAGTGGTCCGAATGACCGGCAGCGGCATGGGCTGTCCGGATTGGCCGACCTGCTTTGGCCTCATCGTACCCCCAACGCAAGAGGCGCAGGTCACGTGGGCGCCCAACACCTTCTACGGGCAGGGGCAGATGATTGTTCGGAACGACACGCTCTGGATCGCCGATGCGGCCTTCACCAGCAGCGAGGCCTACGACGGCGCGCATTGGACCCCCTATACCCGCCACGATTACGCCGTTTTCAATCCCGTACACACCTGGATCGAATACATCAACCGCCTCCTCGGCGCCCTCTTGGGCCTGCCCGTCCTGTTGGCCACCGCCTGGACGCTTTGGCGCATCAAAGCTCATCCCAAATGGGCCCTCACCATGCTGGCCGCCCTCCTTCTACTGGGCTTTGAAGCTTGGCTGGGCAAAGTCGTCGTCGACGGCAACCTCATCCCGCACCAAATCACCTACCACATGGCCGGCGCCTTTGGATTGTTGGGCCTATTAACCGCCGTGTACCGCAGTGTCTCGAGCGAATGGGAACTCCACGCCCTCAAGGCCGAAGTGGAAGTCGAAGGCCTAGAAGACGACCGACGTCTCCTCTTCCGCCTCTTCCTAGGACTTATTGCCCTGCTCAGCATCCAAATTGTCATGGGCACGCAAGTCCGCGAGGAAGTCGATGCCCTCGTGAAGCTCTTTGGTCTTGAGGCCGACCGCAGCGATTGGATCGCCCAGCTCCCTGCGGGTCTCCTGGTTCACCGAAGTTTCAGCTTGCTCATCCTTGGGCTTTCCTATTGGACGTACCGAAAGTCCTTCGGGCTCGCGGGCCTCAAGGCACGCGCCGCGGTGGTCCTGTACGCCTTACTGGCCGAAACCGCCCTCGGTGCCGCCATGTACTACTTTGCCATCCCTCGCTTCATGCAACCCGCCCACCTACTTCTCAGCGCCATCTCCTGGTTCCTCCTCGTAGATGGAGCCTTCAAGGCGTGGTTGATGCTGCGGAAGGGCTAGGAGCGCCTTTGGCGCGCTAGGAGGCTAGGAAGCTAGAGAGCACGCGCTTCGCGCTGTAGCTAGAGGGCTAGGAAGCTAGAGAGCACGCGCTTCGCGCTGTAGCTAGAGGGCTAGGAAGCTCGTGCTTCGCACTGTCGCCTTTTCGCTTAAACGCTTAATCTCTTTTACCCTTAAACTCTTTCGTGGACCTTCGCTGCGCGCCGGGACTTTCCGTTGTTTTGCCAAGCTCTAGCTCTCTAGCTCTCTAGCTCTCTAGCTCTCTAGCTCTCTAG
>JALQUY010000036.1:4994-13442 GCA_023260615.1 Schleiferiaceae bacterium | reverse complement strand
CGATGGCGTATTTGGGGTATCTCGTGGGGAGAAAGGGTTAAAGGGTTTAAGGGTTAAAGGGTTTAAGGGTTAAAGGCTGAAGCGATGCCTTCCCTTTTTCTCTTTTACCCTTAAACCCTTTGACTTTTTTACACTGTGACTTTCCTAAATAGGTGTATTCCCAAGACAATGGCTGCCCCCGTTGACACCAGAATCCCCCAACCCGGCAAGTCCACCTCCAGGCTCCCGTATTGGTTTGGGCCGGCTTGAAGGGTCCAATAGTAGGTGAGGCCGTTGTGAAGGACATGTGCGCCCATGGTGACCCAGAGGCGCCCAGAAAGCCAGTATAAGCCGCCAAGAATGAGTCCGGCGCCCAGTAAGAAGGGCCATTGCACGAAGTTCATGTGGCCCAGGGCAAAGGCCAGGGAGGCGCCCAGGATGGCGGGAAGGGGGCTGGTTCGGTCGTGGAGGAGGCGTTGGACGGCACCGCGGAAGAGAATTTCTTCGGAAAGTGCGGCGACTAGGACGAAGGTGGCGAGGCTCAAGAGTTGATCGCCCGGGGTGGGGAAGAAGAGCATTTTTTCGACGGCGCGGTCGGAGGCTTGGGCAGATTCGAAGTGGGGCGCCATGAAGGCCCAATCGGCGGACAGGGTGGACCAGAGTTCGGTACACCAGGAGAGGAAGGGGAGGCTCAAGGGGAGGATAGCCCAGGCGAGGAGGCTGTCAATCCACGACCAGGGACCTTGGGGCATGGCGGGGACGAGGGGTTTTTCGCGCCAACGTTGCAGGAGATAGAGGCCAGGCAGGGCGAACATGAAGAGGGTGTAGAGGGCTTGACCCAGGAGGAGGGCGCGGCCGGCGCTGGCTTCGGGGCGTGCGACAATGTCCTCAATGGTCATGCCGGTGTAGCCATAAAATTGAAGGGCTTTCGGTGCGAAAAGACCGGCCAACAAGGTGCCTGCCAAGATGGCTAAAAGGAGGGTGAGGACTTCGCGTTGCTTCATGGAATGGGGAAGATAGGTATGCCGTAATTTTGCGGGACTAAAAATCGTTTAAATGGCGCGGATTGCGGATATCGAATTAGGGGATTTCCCATTATTGCTTGCTCCGATGGAGGATGTGAGCGATCCGCCTTTCCGTGCGTTGTGCAAGCAGCACGGGGCCGATTTGATGTATACCGAATTTATTTCGTCCGAAGGTTTGATCCGGGATGCCGCCAAATCGGTGGCGAAATTGGACATTTTCGAGTACGAACGCCCTATAGGCATCCAAATTTTTGGTGCCGAAATTGACTCCATGCGCGAAGCCGCCGCCATCTGCGAGGAGGCCAATCCCGACATCATAGACATCAACTACGGTTGCCCTGTTAAAAAGGTGGCCTGCAAGGGAGCCGGTGCGGGTATCCTCCAGGACATTCCCAAGATGGTCAGCATGACGGCGGAAATTGTCAAAGCCGTTAACAAGCCGGTCACTGTGAAAACGCGTTTGGGCTGGGACGAGGATAGCAAATACATTGTGGAAGTGGCCGAACGCCTTCAAGACGTCGGCATCCAAGCGATCAGCATCCACGGTCGAACCCGCAAGCAGATGTACAAAGGCGATGCGGATTGGACCCTGATCGGCGAAGTCAAGAACAACTCGCGCATGACCATCCCCGTCTTTGGGAACGGCGACATCGACAGCCCTGAAAAGGCCATCGAAATGCGCGACAAGTTCGGCGTCGACGGCGTCATGATTGGTCGCGCCTCCATCGGCTACCCTTGGATTTTCAACGAAATCAAGCACTTCATGGCGACCGGCCAGCACCTCGCTGCCCCCTCCTTGGAGGACCGCGTTCAAGCCGCGCGCCGACACCTGGAATTGGCTATTCAATGGAAAGGGGAAGGACTCGCGATCACAGAAACGCGCCGGCACTACGCCAACTACTTCCGGGACTTCCCTAACTTCAAGGACTACCGCATGACGCTGGTGACCTCCAACGAGGTCGATGAACTCATGGCCACCTTTGACAAGATTGTGGAGGAATACGGGCCGATGTTGGCAGCTCTCTAGCTCTCTAGCCCTCTAGCCACAGGGCGCAGCCCGAGCTCTCTAGCCCTCTAGCTCTCTAGCCCTCTAGCTCTCTAGCCACAGGGCGCAGCCCGAGCCCTCTAGCCCTAGCTCCCCCTCAAATCCGCCATTCGCGTTTTGAGGCTTTGCGTGGCCCAGGCGGAAAGCAATCCCCCCACCAAAAGCACAAATCCAAAGACCCAAAGCCCTTGCACCCAGCTGTAGGCAACGGGGTAGGAGGCTACGACGTAGCCAGTGCCCAGGGACACCCAGCCAAAGTGGGCTTGTCCCGCAATGAGTAGGCCACCGATACCCCAACCGATGAGGGCGCCCAAGCCGCTGACCCAGAGGCCGCTCCACCAGAAACTGAGGCGGACGTGGCGTTCGGACATGCCCATGGCCCGAAGGATGGCGCGCTGGCTCGATTTCTCCATGCCCAAGAGCACCGTAGCGCTGTAGAGGCCCAGCGAGGCGAGCAGGACAATGAAGGCGAGGATGGCGGTCGTGATGAGGCCTTCGCTCTTCATGACGCGGAAAAGGGCGGCTTCGCGGTCTTCGGGGCGCTGAATGACGAGGGTGGGGTCGAGGGCGCTGAGGCGCTTTTGGACCGTTTCCACATCGTCCACGTTCCAAGCGTGCACGGCCGAAATGCGTGCGTCCCCCGTCCAAGCTTGCAGCGTGGCCAAATCTACCACCACCGTGTTCTGATCCACTTGCGGATGCACGCGGAAGATGCGGGTGGGCGAGATGCGCTGGCGGGCAAAGTGTGAGGCGACGTCAATGCCTAGGTCGGGTTGTCCGTTGGGCCAAAGGAGTTCGAGGCCTTCGCGTCCACTGAGTTCAAGCAGACCGACTTGAATGCCCACGCCGTAGCCGAGGGCGGCCGCGTGGAGGTGTGCAAAGGGCAGGTCGGCTGCGCTGGTGAGCGAGTCCATCCAGGGCGTTTGGGCCCATTGGTCGGCGGGGATGCCCACGACATTCACTAGGACTTCGCGGGTTTCCGAACGCAATAAGGCTTTCTGCTCCTGCATTCGGTAAAATCCGTTTGGAAATAGATCGGGCAGGGCGGAAGCTGTTCGGTCCGAAAGTGCAAAACGCCCCCCCTCCGTACTCGTGATCGTCACATCCGGATGCACGCTCGCATAGGTCTCCATCACCAAGGCCTCCAGCCCGTTGAAAGCGGAGAGCACCACAATCATAGCAGCGGTGCCCACGGCCACACCGGCGGCAGCGGCCCACGTCACGTAGGTAGAGAGCGTACGCCCCCGCAAGAAGCGTCCCCCAAGTTTGGCTGGATGGGACGGATTCACAAACGTTTATTTGAAGGGATTTTCGCCGCCCTCACGGAGCAAACGATCGATGTTGGCTTCGTACTCCATGGAGTCGTCCAAGTGGTAGTGCAGCTCAGGAATAATGCGCAATTGGCTCTTGACTTTTTGCGCAAGGGCCGAACGCAAACGCGGCGCCGCCTCTTCGGTATAAGCCATCACGTCCTGCGACTTGGCAATGGGGAAAACGGAGAGGTACACCCGGCAAAGGCCCAAGTCGGGCGAAACGCGCACTTTGCTCACGCTAATGAGGGTGCCTGGGAAGTCTGACGCCGCCGTAGCGCGAAAGATCTCCGCGAGGTCGCGTTGCAACAGGCTGGCAATTTTCTTTTGACGTGTGCTCTCCATGCAGCAAAAGTACGCCGGGTACTCGGGATAAGGCAGTACTTTCGTGGGGATGACCCCATTGCGACGGATTTTAGGGATGGCGGGCGCCTTTCGCGGTGCTTTTTCCGGGGCAGCACTGTTCTACGTGCTGTACACCTTGGTGTCCCTGGTCTCGCTGGGCATGATCATACCCGTTTTGGATGTCATTCTCGTGCCTGAAGGCGCCCAGGAAGTCCAGCATTTTCCCGCGGGGTGGGGCAATATGAACGCTCAGGATTGGATAGCCCACTATGTAGCCCAGGCGGTTGGCCGCTATGGTTCACTGGGAACCTTGTGGCGGGTATCGGTGGCGGCATTTGGCCTGTTTATCCTAAAAAATGCCTTCCGCTACATCGCTTTGTGGCATATGGCTACCCTACGGACCGGTATTACGGCAACGCTGCGCGAGGCGCTCCATCAAAAAGTGATGCGCTTGAGTCCGGCTACGATGCAGGAAAGCCGAAAGGGCGATATTTTGGCCCGATCCTCGACCGACGTCACGGAAATCGAATGGGCCATTCTCACCGGGCTGGAGCTGCTGGTGCGCGAACCCCTGGTTATCCTGGGCTCGCTGGTGGTTTTAGTGGTGATGAGTGCCAAACTCACCCTGCTTCTGTTGGTGGTAGCCCCCCTTGCCGCATGGCTCCTCAACCGGGTCAGTAAACATTTAAAACGGAAATCCTCTGTGGCGCAAGACCGATTGGGCCAGGTCCTTTCTGCCCTCGAGGAAAGCATCAGCGGGCTGCGTATCCTCCAAGCTTTTCAGGCCGAAGACTACCAGCAAAAACGCTTTGAGCAGGTCAACCAAGGGGCCTTTGCGGCGACGCGCGACGTGCACCGCCGTAGAGATTTGGCGAGCCCTCTGTCCGAATTGATCGGCGTCTTCGCCTTGCTGCTCATCCTGTTTTACGGAGGCCGCGAAGTTCTGCTCGGCCATGGGCTGACGGGAGCTACCCTCGTGGCCTATTTGCTCTTCTTCTACCAGCTCATCCCGGCCTTCAAGTCGGTTTCCATGGCCCTCTACAACCTCCAAAAAGGCAATGCGGCAGCAGAGAGACTCTTTGAGGTGTTGGACCTCCCCGAAACCCTGCGCGACCCCGACGTCACGGAAGCCTGGACCTGCCCCGCCAACGGTCCCGAAACCCTGGAATTCCGCAACCTCCACTTCACCTACCCCGGCGCATCCCGCCCTGCCCTCCAAAACTTCAACCTCACCCTCCAACGCGGCCAAACGGTCGCCCTCGTCGGCCCCTCCGGCGGCGGCAAATCCACCCTCATCCACCTCGCCCTGCGCGCCATGGACCCCGACCGAGGGGGCATCTTCTTGGAGGGACATCCCATTGCGCCCTACCGAGGCGAAGCGCATGAGGCGCACGAAATGCAACGACCGCCCATGCCCTTGAAGGACCTTCGGGCCGCCATGGGCCTGGTGACCCAAGACCCCATCCTCTTCCAGGGCACCGCCTTGGAAAACATCGCCTTGGGGGATGCGTCGCCCGATTTGGAACGCGCCAAGAAAGCCGCCAAAGATGCCCAGGCCTTGGCCTTCATCGAGGACCTCCCCGGCGGTTGGAATCACATCTTGGCGGAGGGTGGGCAGTCCCTGTCCGGCGGTCAGCGTCAGCGCATCGCTTTGGCGCGTGCGCTCTACCGAAATGCCCCCATCCTGCTCTTGGACGAGGCTACGTCCGCCTTGGATGCCGAAAATGAACGCCTCGTGCAGGAGGCGCTGGACGCGGCAAGTTCGGGCCGAACCACCCTCGTCGTCGCCCACCGTTTGGCCACCGTCCAAAAAGCGGATCGCATCCTCGTGCTCGACCAGGGCCAAATTGTGGAGGACGGCAATCACCAGGAACTGCTCGCCAAGGGCGGGCTGTATGCTACCTTGGTACAAACGCAAGCACTCCAAAGCACATGAACTCCCCCCACTTCACTCACATCGATCACCTCGGGATAGCCGTCGCCAATTTGGCGGAGGCGGAAGCCCGCTATACGGCGATGTTTGGCGTGGAGCCCTACAAACGGGAAGAAGTGGAGCGCGAAGGGGTAATGACAAGCTTTTTTCAGGTGGGGCCCAACAAGATTGAGCTTTTGGAGGCGACTAAGGCGGACAGCCCTATTGCCAAGCATGTGGAGAAGCGCGGGGAAGGCTTGCACCATGTGGCCTATTTGGTGAAGGACATTCGGGCCGAAATGGCGCGCCTCAAAGCGGAAGGATTTCAGCTGCTGAGTGAGGAGCCCAAGCCGGGCGCTGACGGCATGTTAGTGGCCTTTGTGCACCCCAAGACGGCGGGAGGCGTGCTCGTGGAGCTTTGCCAGCCCCAATCCTAATCGATGCTAGATGAACTGCTTGGCCTTCCAACCGTGTTGGAGGGCGGCTTCGACGTTGGCGGCGTTGTCGTCGAGGAAAAATACCTGCGAGGGGTCTTTAAGGCCTAAGTGGCGGTCGACGGCTTGGTAGATGCTGGGGTCGGGCTTTCGAAGGCCGAGGTCGTAGGAATAGAAGACGTTTTGGAAGCAGCGGGTGAATTCGGCATAGGCGCGGAGGCCCAGGCGGCGCTTGACTTCGTCGATGTGAATTCGGTTGGTATTGCTGAGGATGTGCAACGTGTAGTTCTGGCCGAGGGCGCGAAGTTGCCCCATCAACCAGGGCTGTAGGTCCAAAAGCAAGGCATTCCACGCGCGGTCAATGCTGGAATCGGCCGCGGCATAGCGGAGGTGCTGGCGAAAGGCCCCCCGGAATTCGGCGGAGCTGATGGCATCCGTTTCAATCGCTTGGTAGGCGTTGTGGGTTTTGTAGCCCAGCTCGCCCACGGTAAACGTGGGACGGGCCCCTAAAGCCGTAAAAGCCTCAGCACTTAGGCGGGGCTCGATGTCGATGAGCACTTTGCCAAAGTCCAAAACAATGTGCCGGGCATCGCCGGCCCATTCGGCGATCTCGTGGGCACGAAACCGTCGAATGGGAGGCAATGGAGCCGGTAATGCGGGGGTGAACAGGGGCATGCGAAGCAATTAGGGCGTCCAGCGCGGCAATAGGGGCAGCGCGGTGTTTTCAATGCGGCTCGTGAACTCGCGGTAGTCCGTGTCCAAGAACTGCGTGACCAGGCTGATTTCCTCGCGGGTGCGCTTCTCCCAGGTGGCATGCATGTTCAAGGTGTTGCTGCTGGGTTTGCCGCGCAAGCTCCAGAGGTAGCCGCCAAATTGGCCGTTGACGGAGGCCCATGTTTCGGGCTGCTCGTAGTAGCCTTTGACGTTTTCCTTGCCAAAGAGACGCAGGCGGTGCTCCTCAATCGCCTTCTTCAAAGTCTTGATGTCCTCCAGCAAGGGGCTGACGAGGGCGCTGTCTTCAGGGCTGTCTTTGCGGTCCTTCAGGATGCGCTCCAAGCTGCTGAGGCCTTCGTTGGCCTCGTAAAGGGCCGCGATAGCATCCGACATTTCTTGGTTGATGGCGTACAGGCTGCGTTGGAACTCGATTTGAGCCGCCCATTCCCCTTCGCCCATATGGATGCGGGGGTCGTCGATGACGTCTACGCGTGCGGTGTCGCTCACTCCGTTCAGAGTGAAGACGGCCGTGTAGGAGCCGGGGGCCACGGTGGCACCGCGGGGGTCGGATTTCTCGCGCTCCTCGTTGCGCTTGCCCCAGCGGGGACGCTGGCTGCCTTTCTCGGCGAGGTCCCAGGTGAAGCGGTAGAGGCCTTTGTGCTCGTCTTTGTCGAGCTTGCGTTCGATGTGGCGAATGACGTCGCCTTGCGCATTGTAGAGGTCGATGAGCAAGGGCTCTTTGGAATCCTCAGGGACATCGAGGTGCAGCACAAAGCGTGCGCCGCCGCCGCGGTTTTCTCCTTTGAAGTCGGCCCAGCCTTGGAAGCGAATGCCATCGGAGACGCGGGTTTCGGCATGAATGGCCAAGGGAGCGTCGAAGGCGGTGAGCGTTCGGCCCTCAGCGGCGCCTTTCACCATAGCGCGCAGGGGACGCAGATCGTCCAGCACCCAGGCGGAACGGCCAAAGGTGCCCAAGACCAAATCCTGCTCGCGCTCCTGGATGGCCAAATCTTGCACCGGCATGGTGGGAAGGCCCTTCCAGGCCTGCCAGGTCTTGCCGTAGTCGGTGCTCAGCTGCAACCCGGTTTCCGTGCCCAAATACAAAATACTCGGCACCTCGTTGTCTTGAATCACGCTCAAGGTGTGGCCCGTCAGGCCCGCCTTGGCGACCAAATTGGTCCAGGTCTTTCCATAGTCCTTGGTGTGGAAGAGGTAGGCGTTCCAGTCGTTTTGGCGGTAGTTGTTGACCACCACAAAGGCTTCGCCCGCGTCGTAGGCGGAGGCGTGGATGTGGGGCACCCAGGCGCCTTCGGGAAGGCCCTTGATTTTGGGGCTGCAGTTGGTCCAGGTGGCACCGCCGTCCTTGCTGACTTGGATGTTGCCGTCGTCCGTTCCGACCCACAGGGTTTTGGGGTTTTTGGGCGAGGGCGCAATGGTCAAAATACAGGTATGGTTTTCCGCCCCTGTCACGTCAAACGTGAGGCCGCCGGATTCGAGGGCCTTCTGCTTGTCCGGGTTGTTGGTGGTCAGGTCGGGGGAGATAATGGTCCATGTGCGGCCCTGGTCGGGGCTGTAGTGCACGTACTGGGAGCCGTAGTAGAGGCCATCTGCGTTGCTGGGGTCGCCGGCAATCGCGGCATTCCAATGCCAACGCAGCCATTCGCCGTCGGGATGGACGGGCTTG
>JALQUY010000036.1:0-4821 GCA_023260615.1 Schleiferiaceae bacterium | reverse complement strand
ACCGCGCCAGGATCCGTTGTCCTGCATGCCGCCATACACGTTGTAGGGCAGTTGGTTGTCGACCCGAATGTGGTAAAACTGCGCTACCGGCAGATTTTCCACAAAGCGCCAGCTCTCACCGCCATCCCAAGAGATGTTCAAACCGCCATCGTTGCCCTCAATGATGTGGCCGGGGCGGCGTGGGTTGAGCCAAATGGCGTGGTGGTCCGGGTGAACCTTGGAGTAGGGGGTTGCGATGGACCAGGTCTTACCGCCGTCCGTGCTCTTAGATACGAGGGTCCACAGGGAGTACAGCGTCTGATCGTTGAAGGGATCGACAAAAAGGTCCGAATAGTAGAAAGGGCGGTTTCCAATGTTTTCGTCTTCACTGATTTTAAACCACTTGAAGCCGCCGTCGTTGGAGCCGTACAAGCCGTTTGCGGCTTTGTTTTCAATGAGGGCGTACACTTTCTTGGGGTTGCTGGGGGCGATGGCGATGCCCATTCGGCCCAAGTCGCCCTCGGGCAAACCGTCCTCGCTGGTGCGCTTGGTCCAGGTTTCGCCGCCGTCCAAAGTCACGTACATGCCACTGCCTTCGCCGCCACTTTTGAAAATCCAAGGCCAGCGTCGGTACTCCCACATCGCACAGATGAGTTTGTTGGGGTTGACCGGGTCCATGACCAAGTCGGCTGCGCCGGTGCGCTCGTTGTTGTAGAGCACCTTAGACCAGGTCTTGCCGCCGTCGGTGGTTTTGTATACGCCGCGGTGGGGGCTGTCGCCCCAGGCCACGCCAATGGCCGCCACGTATACCGTGTTGGGGTTACGGGGGTCAATGACAATGCGGTGGATGTGCTTCGTTTCCTTGAGGCCCACCAGCTGGAAAGACTTTCCGCCGTCCACAGATTTGAAGAGGCCGCCGCCGCTGGATTGGGAATTTCGGGGGTTGCCTTCGCCGGTACCGACCCAAATCACATCCGGATTCGTGGGGTCCACTTTCACGGCGCCAATGCCGGCGGTGGGCTGATCGTCCCAAATCGAGGTCCAAGACTGCCCCGCATTTTCACTCATCCACACCCCACCCGAGGCTGTGCCTACAAACAGGTGGTTGTCGTTGAGGGGGTTGGCGTCAATGGAGGTCACGCGGCCCGACATACCGGCAGGGCCGATGTTTCGGAACGTCATGTCTTCCAGAAGGTCTGGCGAAATACCTTGCGCATAGGCAGCCACAGCAAGGGCTAGCGCTGAAATAGATAGGACTAACTTCTTCATTCCCGGAAGATAGCACCGGGAAGCCTTTAGTCCGCCACTTTGTATTTGCGAGGCGTGGTGCCAAATTTCTTCTTGAACGCCGCGATAAAATGACTGGGGTTGGTGTAGCCGATGTCAAAGGCCACTTCGTTCACGGATTTTTCGCCGACGTCGAGCATGCGGCGCGCATGGTTCAAGCGCGTGTCCATCACAAACCCGTACACGGTGTTTCCGTACACTTCCTTGAAGCCCACTTTGAGGCGGTAAGCGTTTAATCCCGTTTTTTCCGCGAGTTCCGCGATGGTCGGCGGGCTCTGCCAGTGGTCGAGAATGATAGATTTGGCCTGGCGAATTTTCCGCACCGTCTCTTCATCCTTGAGGAAGGGGCAGGCCACCACATTGGGCTCCGAAGTGTGGAAGTACAGCCCCAGCAGCTCTAAGATTTGGCCCAAGTGAGCCACGCGCTGCGCATTGGGACTCAAGCGGTCGTGAAAGAGGTTTTCCAGCAAAATCTGCATGCCCGAATCCACCCCCCGCTGATCGTAAATGGGGCGCTGTAGGTCTTTTTGGCTCAAGAAGGGAAGCTCCTGCGCATCCACCCCGTCGCGCATGAAAAGGGTATGCATACGGCTAAAGGCGATCCGAACGCCAATCATCCGATGCCCCTTCGGCATCGTGGCAAGCGCCTTCAACGTATCCTTTGGGTTGTAAATGAAGAAGCTCTGGCCTTGCGGAAGCGGACGCATGTACATCGGCCCAAACTGGAAGGACACATCGCCTTCCATGCTGAAAAACAGGTGGATATTCTCCGGCTGCAAATCCACCCCCGTGGGCAGGTTGCTGTCGCTCGACTGAACGCGCAAAACGCCTATTCCGTCGTAGAGGTCCTGAAATTCAGCTGAATTCCTTTTAGGGGTATTTCCAAGTAATGCCATACGGGGTGAATCAAGCAAAAGCCGTGCAAAATTACCGACTATGTGCTGATTAAACGTTTGTTACGCTTTTTTTGTTTTCCGGGTATGAATTTCCTTTTTGGGGTATGACTGCCTTTGGGCGCTCGGTACATTTGCTCCCATGAAACAACTGCGTCTCTACCGTAGCATCCTCCGCGAAGAGGGGTGGTCAGGCCTCACCAAAAAGGCGGGCAAGCCCGTTGCGATTGGTTTGTTTCTGTTCTTCCTGCTGAAGGGCATCGCTTGGCTCGTGCTCGCATACGGCGGCTTTGAGCTCCTTTTCTGACCGAATTCATCCCATTTATTGCGCTTTCCTCCGCCCGTTTTCCACGTGCCGAATGTACTTTTGCCCTCCTCCCTTGGAATGCACTTCATTGGAGTCCGCGCCCATAGCTCAGCGGTTAGAGCAGGGGACTCATAATCCCTTGGTCGCAGGTTCAAATCCTGCTGGGCGCACTAAACCCTCGCTATTGATAGTGAGGGTTTTTTTATTTGATAATCAGCGTATTACAATCTAATCTGTACAAGAAACAGTTAGTTAGTAATATTCCTAAGGTAGTACATCCCAGACTGCAATTTGGACTGCAATTGGTGATTTTAGACTGCTTTTGGACTGCAATACAGACTGCATTTGGTATCAAAATAGGAGCTACCCCCAATCAGAGATAGCTCCATATTGTGACGGATATGCAGGTTATGCTGCCCTATAATTTTTGGTAGTTGTCGCGCTTGACCTTCTTCAGGTACCCATGATCCAACAACTTTCTTAGATCATCAGTGACAGAAGAGTGACTCTTTGCTGCAATGGACGCCTAGTGCGATCCAAACGTTTTAAACGTCTAACACCCGTAGCTAAACCAGACCTTCACGTAATGGGGAATGGGTTTGCCAAAGCCATCCAAGGTGTAAAAGGTGAGCAATCCAGCCCAACACATGTGCGTGCAAGGCTTGCCCGCCACGCTCACGGTGGCCACATTGTCTGCCTCGCCAGAAAAATCCACCATAGTATCTCGCCAACCCATTACTTCTTGGCGGCGCTGCTCCCAGAAACCGTCCCATTCGTTCTCGAAGTTGATTCGGTAAAATCCGGCAGAATCTTCCAGGAAGACCTCTTCGGACCAGCCCTGCCAATGAAATAGTTGGCGCTCAAAGGCTTCCCAATTAGCCGCCGAGTAGCCCGAATCGTGTCCGCCATACGATCGGTGCGGATCAAAATTCTCGTTCACGTTCTCAAAAACACGCAGGGTCGCATAGACCGAATCGAAGCGTTTTTCCGGGTAGCGGAACCAAAATTTTTGCCCCGTCAGGTATTCGCCTACCCATTCCTCCACCACGGCGGTGTCCCCATTTTGGTGCGCATAGGGTTTTTGGAAAAAGATCCGAACGCCATCCCCCAAGGGCATGCTCCACGTAGAATCTGGCCAACCGTCCCAACCGCGGTAAAAACGCGCTTCCTCCTGCTCCAAGTAGGGAAAGGCAGCCGGAAACCCGTGGTCGATGTACCAGGCTAAGCCGCTAGATACGGGGAGGGAATCAGAAAGTGGCGGTCGGCCCACGTAGCGGGCGGGTTCGGATGGGGTCGTTTGGCACGCTACCCACGAAAAAAAGCCGATGAATAGGAGGAAAATTTGGGAGCGCTTCACGAAGAAAAGGTACAAACTCGCGCCTATCTTTAAGCCACAAACCCTTGCTATGAATCTCGAAGCACTCAAATATCCGGTCGGCCCCTTCAAGCTGCAGACCACCTACACCGAAGCCGATTTGGACGAATGGATGGCCACGCTGTCCGACCTGCCGCAGCAGCTCCAAAACGCCGTAGATGCCATGTCCGATGAGCACCTGCAAGCGCCTTACCGCCCGGACGGTTGGACCCGAACGCAAGTCATCCACCACCTCGCGGACAGCCACATGAACTGCTTTGTGCGCTGCAAATTGGCTTTGACCGAACAAGATCCCATCGTCAAGCCCTACGATGAGCGTGCTTGGGCCGCTACACCGGATGCCACGGACTTAAATGTGGGGGCCTCTTTGGATATCCTTCACGGGTTGCACTACCGGTGGAACCAGTTTTGGTTGAGTTTGGGTCCCGACGATTGGGCGCGCGACTACTACCATCCCGAAAACCAACGCGACGTCACCCTCGCCGAAGCGCTGCAGTTTTATGCGTGGCATAGCCGCCACCATTTGGCGCATGTGACTTCGGAGTGGCTTGGAAGCTAGGGGGCTAGGGAGCGCCTGCGGCGCGCTAGAGAGCTAGATAGCTAGAAAGCCTCCGGCGCCACACCGTTCAAGGGTAAAAGAGATTAAGCGTTTAAGTATAAAAGGCCACAGCGCGAAGCGCGAGCTTCAACCCTTCAACCTTTTCACTCTTGAACCACCGAAATGACCTCCACACCCGACTCCCCGTAAATCCTTACCCAGTACATACCCGGCACATCCCCGGTCCAGTAGAAGGGTCCAGCACCTTCAAAGGTCTGAACCACTTGGCCGAGGGCATTGGTGATTTCGACGCGGGCAGAAGGATGTTCGGACGATTGAATCCACGTACCAGCCTGGAAGGGGTTGGGTTGAGCACTCCAGGAGGAGGCGAGGCTTTCGGACATTGTGAGTGCACCGGCATTCGCCACGTAGGGGGTGGGGT
>JALQUY010000035.1 GCA_023260615.1 Schleiferiaceae bacterium | reverse complement strand
GGCAAAGGTTTGAAGCTGTTCCAAGTAGACGTCCTTCAAGCCCGTCAAATCGCGCAGTACGCGTTGGGTGGCGGTAACGGCGTCTTCACGTGGGTGGACGAGGTCACCGGGAATGGCTTGAAAGCCTCGGTAGGGATCTGTACCACGTTCAATGAGTAATACCTTGACATCCTTCCCGTCGTAGCCAAAAACGACGCAGTCCACGGAGATGCCAAAGGAAAAGTATTCACCGATCTCCGGATGGTTCAACGTTTCAACGGGGCTGTAGTCGGGTAGGGCAGGCATTTCTTTGGTGCGGGTATTGGAAGCTCCTTTGTTATGGTCTAAAGTACTAAAAGAAAATCCAATTATCCAACCAAAGGATGTCAAATATACATTATAGTACTTCGGACCAGAATTCTATCGAAGGCAAGGCGCGCCATATCTGAAACTCACCGTAAATAAACGCCGAGCGTATTTCTCGTCATTTTATATCGGTTTTCAACAGCTGTGAAAAAAAGATTTTCAAAGAAAGTTAATGTACGATGTACACTTATTAAAAATTTTCCTAATATTGGTACCCTAACCTTAACTCATCAACGCATGAATTACTCAAAACCCTCAGCAAGCAAGTGGCTCTGGTCGCTCGGCTTGTTTGTGCTGGCCAGCGCTGCAGCTTTTGCTCAGTCTGTGTCGGGTAAGGTTACGGATGCTGCCTCGGGCGAAGCCCTTCCCGGCGTATCTGTAACTGTAAAAGGAACTGCCGGTGGGGCAGTGACCGATGGATCGGGGATGTACAAAATCTCTGCTGACAACGGCGCCACCCTGGTGTTCTCTACAATTGGTTACCGCACGAAGGCGGTAGCGGTTGCTGGTGCTTCCCTGAACGTTTCTCTTTCAGAAGACGTCGCTCAGTTGGAAGAAGCAGTCGTTATCGGTTACGGTACGGTAAAGAAGAAGGATTTGACGGGATCTTCAGCTTCCGTTAGCTCCGAGGACTTTAACCAGGGTGCTATCGCATCGCCTGTTGCTCTGATCCAGGGTAAGGCTGCGGGTGTCCAGGTGTCTACGACCAACGGTGAGCCTGGTTCTGGGGTTAGCGTTCGCGTTCGTGGTGGTACCTCTATCTCTTCCAGCAACGAACCTCTCTACGTTATCGACGGTATGCCTGTTCAGGTTAGCTCAACGATGGGTGGTGGTGAATACGAATCAGGCGGTTCTACCAAGAGCGCTTTGAACCGTTTGAACCCTGCTGACATTGAGTCTATCACCGTTTTGAAAGACGCCTCTGCAACGGCCATCTACGGTGCCCGTGGTGCAAACGGTGTTGTTTTGATCACGACCAAGAAGGGCCGTGCCGGTAAAATGAACGTAGACTATGCCTACCGCTACGGTGTGGCAAACGTGTCTAAGAAGTTGGACCTCTTGTCTGCAGACGAGTACAAGGCGGCTGTTAGCCAGTACGGCTTGGGCAACGTTTTGGGTTCTGCTAGCACCGATTGGCAAGACGAAATCTTCCGTCAAGGTTCTACCTCTTCGCACGACATCTCTATCAACGGTGGCACGAACAAGAGCAACTACCGTTTCTCTTTGGGCTACTACGACGAGCAAGGTGTTGTACTTTCTTCTGGCACGCAACGTGTTACTTCACGTATGAACATCAACCAAACCACCTTGGATGGTATGTTGAACCTCGGCATGAACATGGCTGTAGCCTTGATCGATGACGACCTCAGCCCATACACTCAGACGGGTGGTTACACCGGTGGTTTGTTCACCAACATGATGAAAATGAACCCCACGGAGCCCGTTTACAATGCGGACGGCAGCTACCGCGAGTTCACCTTCGCAATCCGTAACCCCGTTCAGGCTGCTTTGGAAATTGATGACGTTGCACGCAGCAACAGCATTCAAGTGAATGGCTTCGCTGATTTGGATTTGAACCGCTACGTAGCTGGTTTGACCGGTCGCATGAACATTGGTTACGAGCGTTACAACACGATTCGTAAGACCTACTTGCCTAAGGCGACTCCTTACGGTCAGGCCGACAATGGTATCGCTGCTCAGAAGTTTGGTGAAAACGCTTCTAAAGTGTTGGAATCCTACTTGAACTACAACAAGGACCTCTTGGGCAACCCCTTGACCTTGATGGCAGGTTACTCTTGGCAGCAGTTGGACTTCGAAGGCTTCGGTGCACGCGCCAAGCAGTTTGTTACGGACAACTACTCCTACAACAACTTGGACGGCGGCGGTTTGGCCGAATTGGGTGACAAGTACTCATTCCGTGGTCGCAGCCGTTTGATCTCGTTCTTCGGTCGTGCCAACTACGACATCGCTGGCAAGTACATCTTGACTGCGTCTGTACGTCGTGACGGTTCTTCTAAGTTCGGTGCGGACAACAAGTGGGGCTTGTTCCCTTCAGCTGCTTTCGCATGGCGCTTGTCTGAAGAAGGTTTCTTGAAGGACAACGAGACCATCACCGACTTGAAGGTGCGTGCTGGTTGGGGTGTCGTAGGTAACGAAGCTATCGGTGTCTACAACTCTATCGCTCGTATCGGTACCGGTTCTAGCGCTGTTATCGGTGGCCAAGTGGCTGCTGGTACGGGCTTCTTGAGCCCCGGTAACCCCAACCTCCGTTGGGAGCAGACCTCTTCTACCAACGTAGGTGTGGATTTCGAATTGAAGAACGGTAAGATCTACGGTAGCTTGGACTACTTCACCAAGAAGACGACCGACTTGTTGTTGGAAGTTCCCGCTCCTTCTCCCTCTGTGGCGAACACCTTGTTGGCTAACGTAGGTCAGACGTCTAACAGCGGTTTCGACCTTTCTTTGAACACCGCTTTGGTGTCTACCGGCGACTTGATGGTTGATTTGGGTGTGAACCTTTCACACAGCAACTTGGTCATCGACAACATCGGTACCAACGAGTTGATCTTGACGGGCCCCATCTCTGGTGCTGGTCAGTCTGGTGCCTACGCTCAGCGTTTGGAGCCCGGCTTCCGCTACGGTTCTTTCTACGGTAACGTATTCGAAGGCTACGACGTCAACGGCAACGCAATCTACGCTACTGAGCAAGGCGTTATCGGTGTGGCTCAGCCTGACTTCACCTACGGCCTCTTGGGCAACGTGAAGTACAAGGACTGGACGTTCAACATCTTCTTCCGTGGCGCACAAGGCATGGACGTGTTCAACAACCTCGGTATGGAATACACCACCTTGGACAACTTGAACACCAACATCAACTTGTTGGCTCCTGCGTTGAGCAACGGTATGGGCTTGTCTGAGACTCCAACCTACTCTTCACAGTGGATCGAAGACGGTTCTTTCCTCCGCTTGGACAACGTAACCTTGGGTAAGACTTTGAACGTAGAAGGTTCTAAGATCTTCAACTCAGCCTACGTTGGTTTGGTGGGTCAGAACTTGTGGATCGCTACCAAGTACACCGGCTTTGACCCTGAGTTGACGACTATCGCCAACAACGGTCTGGTCCCCTCTGCAGGTATCGACTACGCTCAGTACCCCCGTTCTAAGACGGTGAGCCTGAATTTGAAATTTAACTTTAAGTAATCAAGAGAAATGAAGCGTTTTGTAAAAGCAAGCATCCTCTTCGCGGCAGCCATCTCCATGGCTTCCTTCCAAGGTTGTACCAACCTGGACGAGGATCTCTTCGAGGACATTACCTCGGACAACTTCTTCTCAACTGAAGAGGACTACTACTCCG
Source organism: Schleiferiaceae bacterium (assembly GCA_023260615.1). Classification (GTDB taxonomy): domain Bacteria; phylum Bacteroidota; class Bacteroidia; order Flavobacteriales; family Schleiferiaceae; genus TMED14. The sequence continues at coordinate 9,817 of JALQUY010000035.1, read as the reverse complement.
TACTGGTCAACTGCTACGGTCGTATGCGTCCTTGGTTGTGGAGCTACTTCAACGTATCTCAAGTTTCTTCCGATGAAACCATGGTTCCCACCCGCGGTGGTGACTGGGGTGACGGAGGTGTATGGCGCGAATTGCACCAGCACAACTGGGGTACGACCAACGGCCACATTGTAGGTCTTTGGAACGACGCCAACGCTGGTTTGGCCCAAACCCACGCCTTCTTGGGTGTGTTGGAGACGGCGGACGATGCTTTGTTCAGCCAGTACAGCAAGGCTCAGCTCAAGGCTGAAGCTCGCGTTCTTCGCGCGTACTACTACTTCCAGTTGATGGACTGCTTCGGTGGTGTACCCATCTTGGAAGAAGGCAAGAACATCGATCCTAGCAACTTGCCCGCTCGTAACAGCCGTGCCGAAGTGTACAGCTACATCGAGTCTGAGTTGAATGCCGCTATCCCTGATTTGGCTGCCGGTCACACCGCAGACCAATACGGTCGCGTCACCAAGAACTCTGCACACGGCTTGTTGGCTCGTTTGTACCTGAACGCTGAAGTGTACTCCGGTACGGCTCAGTGGGGCAAGGTTGTTGAGCATGCGGATGCCATCATCAACTCTGGTGTACACAGCTTGCCTGCGAACTACTTCGACAACTTCGTTGTAGAAAACCAAACGTCTCCTGAGAACATCTTCGTGGTACCCAACACCCAAGCGGGTGGAATGGGCTTGACGATCAACATGCGTACGATGCACTACAACCAGTTGCCCGCTTCTCCTTGGAACGGCTTCTGTACGATTGCAGAGTTCTACAACACGTTTGATCACGCCAACGACATCCGCGACAGCATCTTCTTGATCGGTCAGCAGTACGATTTCTTCACGGGTGCCGCTTTGACCGACCGTCAAGGCAACCCCTTGGACTTCACGCTGAACGCGCCTATCACGGGTGCTACCGAGTCTAACGGTGTTCGTGTTATGAAGTGGCAAGTGGACGCCGCCCAAAACGGTGGTGACGCTGGCAACGACTACGCGATTGTTCGTTACGCCGACGTATTGTTGATGAAGGCCGAGGCTTTGGTCCGTCAAGGAAATGCAGCTGATGCATTGCCTTTGGTGAACCAAGTTCGCGCCCGTGCTGGTGTAGCTGCCTTGACCTCTGTTGACGCTGACGCTATCCTTTTGGAGCGTGGCTTCGAATTGGCTTGGGAAGCGGTTCGCCGCATGGACTTGATCCGCTACGGCAAGTTCAACGATGCATGGACCAACAAGGACGCATCTCCTGCGTACACCAAGTTGTTCCCCATCCCTGCTTCCGCTTTGGGTGCTAACCCCAACTTGGAGCAAAACCCTGGATACTAAGCCTGCGTTTCGGCTTAATTTTGGGAGGAAGCCTTCGGGTTTCCTCCCTTTTTTTTTCAACTACCCCTTAGGATGCATTCGACCATGCACACGCGTTTTTACCTCCTGCTTACCGGCGCCGTTCTAATGGCCTGCCAGCCCGAACTTCCGCCCGTCGGGGACCAGCTTTTCTCGCTGATGCCCAACGCGGCCACCGGATTGGAATTCACCAACCAGCTGCAGTACGACCAGGACTTCAATGTGTTCAACTACCGCAACTACTACAACGGAGGCGGCATCGCTGTCGGCGACGTCAACAACGATGGGTGGGTCGATGTCTACTACACCGCCAACCAAGGTCCCAACAAGCTCTTCCTCAACCGAGGGGGCTGGAAATTTGAGGAGGCCAAAAATTCAGGTGCGGAAGGTCAGCAGGCATGGAGCACAGGCGTCACCATGGCGGACGTCAATGCCGACGGCTGGCTGGATATTTATGTCTGTAATGCGGGCGACATAGCGGGTTCGGACCGAAGCAATGAACTCTTCATCAACCAGGGCGACGGTACCTTCAAAGAAGAGGCGGAAGCCTATGGCGTGGCAGACAAAGGATTGAGCACCCATGCCGTCTTCTTTGACTACGATGGCGACCAAGATTTGGACCTCTACGTGCTGAACAATTCCTTTCGCGCGATTGGCAGCTTTAACCTCGAGCGCGACCTTCGAACGGAGCGCGATCCCGAAGGGGGCGATAAGCTCTACCGCAACGACAACGGTCATTTCAGCGATGTAAGCGAAGAAGCCGGGATCTTGGGATCCGAAATTGGTTTTGGCTTGGGGGCCACGGTAGGCGATATCAACGGCGACGGCTGGCTTGACCTCTACATCTCCAATGACTTCTTCGAAAAGGACTACGTCTACATCAACCAGAAGAACGGCACGTTCCAAGAATCGGGCGAGTCGCTGATGGCGCACACCAGTTTTGCCTCTATGGGCGCAGATATGGCGGACATCAATAACGATGCGCACCCAGACATCTTTGTGACGGACATGTTGCCCGAACCGGATAAACGCTTGAAGCAGACGACCACGTTTGAGAATTGGGCGACGTATAGCCAAAAGGTAAAGTGGGGCTACCACCACCAGTTTAACCGCAACATGCTCCACCTCAATAACGGCGATGGCAGCTTCAGTGAAATTGGCGAAATGGCGGGCACCCATGCCACGGATTGGTCCTGGGGCGCGCTTATTATGGACCTGGACAACGACGGCTACCGCGATATCTACGTGTCCAACGGCATCGAGCGCGATCTGACCGACCAGGATTTCATCAACTACATCTCCAACGAGCAGACTATGCGCTCCATTGTGACCAAGGATGGGGTCAATTTCAAGGAGCTGATTGACGCGATGCCCTCCACGCGCATTCCCAATTATGCGTTCCGAAACACTATGTCCGAAGGAGGCACGTTTGCGAAAACCACCTTGCTCTGGGGCTTAGAAATTCCGAGTCATTCTAACGGGGCAGTCTATGCCGATTTGGACAATGACGGCGATTTGGACCTGCTGGTCAACAACTTGAACATGGAGGCCTTTGCGTTCCGAAACAACGCCGAAACCCTCCGCGCCCACAACGGCTGGTTGCAGCTGACCTTGAAAGGAGAGGGGGGGAATACCCTCGCCGTGGGTGCCCAAGTCTATGGCTACAGCGACGGGGCCATCCACTACGCCGAGCAGGTGCCCATGAAGGGTTTCCAATCGTCGGTGGATCCGCGCATTCACTTAGGATTGGGCGAGGCCTCCTTGGATTCCCTGGTCATTCGCTGGCCCAATGGCCGCCGCAGCTTCATCGCGGGCCCCTTGCGCAATCAAAGCCTTACGCTCCTGCAGTCGGAAGCCACCGAACCGTGGGTGGACCAAACGCCCGCCTCCGCACTGATGCAGCCCGCCACAGCACCCGCTTTCGTACACGTGGAAAATCCATTCTCGCACTTTGACCGCGAACGACTGATTCCTCAGATGCTCAGCGCGGAAGGCCCCAAAATGGCCTGGGCAGACGTGAACGGCGATGGGGTCGAGGATGTCTACGTTTGCGGTGCTCGGGATCAAGCTGGAGCGCTCTTCTACGGAGACCGTTCAGGCGGATTCCGTCTCGCACAGTCCTTTGAGCAGAACAAGGCGTCGGAAGACCGATGTGCCACCTTTTTTGATGCGGATGGCGATGGAGATTTGGACCTCTACGTGGGCACGGGTTCCGCAGAAGTGGGCGCCGAATCGGATTTGCTCTTGGACCACCTCTACATCCGGGAAGGCGGCCGATATGTGCCTTCTACCTACCCACAGCCCGCGCTTTGGATTTCTACGAGTACCGTTGTAGCGCTGGATGCAGACCGCGATGGCGACCAAGACCTCTTCATCGGAGCCCGTGTTCAACCCGGCTCCTACGGCAAGCTCCCTACTTCGTACTACCTCAAAAACCTTGGCAACGGCCAGTTTACCATGGACCATGCCTTCCAAGAATTGGGCATGGTCACAGCCGCTCAAGTCCTGGACCTGGGGCAGCCTACGTTGGTCATAGCTGGCGAATTCATGGCCATCCAATGCTGGCAGTATGGCCCCAAAGGCTGGGAACGCAAAGAAGCCCTAGAACCCATCTGGGGCTACTCCGGGGACGATCTTGCCCTCCAGGGTTGGTGGTCCAGCTTGACGAAGGCGGATGTCGACGGGGACGGAGATTTGGACCTGATTGCAGGCAACATGGGACTGAATTGTCAATTAAAAGCCTCCATGGACCGTCCCATCACGCTCGTCGTGAATGACTTTGACAACAATGGCGCGACGGATCCTATCCTCTGCCAGTACAAAGGCGACAGTCTCTACCCCCAAGTCCTTCGCCACGACCTCATTTCACAAGTGCCCAAATTCAAAAAGAAGTTCCTCGAATACAAGGATTACGCAGGGGTTCCCGTGCAGCGCATGCTGAGCCCAGAGGAATGGAAAGGCAGCCAGCGTCTGCAGATCAACACGATGGAATCCATGTGGTTGGAAAACGACAACGGCACCTTGGTTCCGCATTTCCTGCCCACGGCCGCCCAGATGTCTCCTGTCTATGCTGCGGCCATGCTGGACGTGGATGGCGACGGCATCTTGGATATGGTCCTTGGAGGGAATCTTTACGAGGTCCAACCGCAGTGGGGCCGCTACGATGCGAATTTTGGAACGGTATTGAAGGGTACCAACGATGCCTTGGAGCGCTTCAGCGCCGCCATTCCCTTGCCCGCATTGGGCTGGAACTGGAAGGGCCAAGTGCGCGATTTGCACGTCCAAAACGGGCAAAAACTCTTTGTGGCCTTCAACAATGCGGCTGTACAGGCCTATAAAGTGGCTGAAAAACGATAGTTCATGTTTGGACGACGACGCCTCCTCCTAGTCCTTGTTTTTCTCCTGCTGTATCTGCTAGGAGGGTTGGTGATTTGGTTAACCTACGAGGCGCCCGGTTTCACGGACATGGATCCCGACCAAACGGGGGTCACCTTCCGAAACGACCTCCGCGAAGACGAATCCAGCAACATTGTGGACTACCTCTACTTCTACAACGGGGCAGGGGTCGCGGCGGGCGACCTCAATGGGGACGGTTGGATGGACCTGGTTTTCACCAGCAACCAAGGGGAGAACAAGCTCTATTTCAACCAAGGTAATTGGGTATTTACGGACGGCACAGAGGCCTCTGGCTTCCACAAAACCGGGGATTGGTCCACGGGGGTCACCTTGGCGGATGTCAACAACGACGGCGCCGTGGACATCTACGTGAGCCAAGTTCAGGGCATCTTAGGGTGGGAGGGCCACAACGCCTTATTCATCAATGACGGCCAGGGGCATTTTACCGAAGAAGCTGCGCAGCGCGGTCTGGCCATTCAAGGGCTTTGCCAGCAGGCGGCCTTCCTGGACGCAGATCAGGATGGCGACTTGGATGTGTACATTTTGAAGCATTCGGTCCATCCCAGCGGGTCGTTTGCACAGGCGAATGCCCGAACGGATTCTTCCGCCCTGGCTGGCGACCAGTTTTTGCTCAACGATGGGACCGGTCATTTCACCGATGCCACCCATGCGTCCGGCATTTACCAAAGCGAAATGGGCTACGGTTTGGGGGTGGTGGCGCAGGACATCAATTTGGACGGTTTGCCCGACCTCTACATCACCAACGATTTTTACGAGAACGACTACCTCTACCTCAACCAAGGCGGAGGCCGATTCACGAATGTGCTGCCGGAACGCGCCGCACACACGTCCAAATTCAGCATGGGGGTAGATGCCGCAGATCTGGATGGCAACGGCCTGCCGGATTTCTTCACCTTGGACATGCGTCCGGAAGATGAAGAGACGTTCAAGCGCTCGCTTGGGGCAGATCCGTACCAAATTTCCAGGTACAAGGAGAGCTACGGGTTCCAAGACCAGTACCCGCGAAACCACCTCCACTTGGCGACGGGCAAAGACCAGGCCTACCGCGAGGTGGCGCAAGCCATGGGCGTAGATGCAACGGATTGGTCTTGGTCCGTGCTGCTGGCAGATTTTGACCAAGACGCGGTGAAAGACCTCTTCATCACCAACGGCATCAAGCGCCGGCCCAACGATTTGGATTACTTGAACTACATCACGGGGGTTCCCGAAGAGGCGCCAGACTCAGACATCTACGCCAAAATGCCACCGGGGGCAACGGCCAACCGCGCTTTTCGGCAAACCCCTGAAAATCGGGGAACCCTTGGCGCTCTGGAAGATCGCGGCGAGGCTTGGGGTCTGGATTTGGTAGGATACTCCAACGGGGCGGCCTATGCGGACTTGGACAACGACGGAGACTTGGATTTAATCGTCAACAACCTCGATGACGTCGCTCGCCTCTACCGAAACGATATTGAATCGGAGTTTGAAAAGGAAAACGGCCACCCTCCAGCGTGGGTAGGGGTGGATGTTCGCACCTCTTCGGGCGCTCCCGCGTTGGGTGCCCGCGTGGACTACACGATGGTTCCCCATGCCAAAGGGTCTGAGCAGGTCTGGGCCACGCGGGGTTGGTGTTCGGCGAGTGATCCGCGTGTCCGAATTCCCTACACGCGCTCATGCACTGTGTACTGGCCCGACGGCACTCGCCAAAACGTGGAGCTCACCGAAAACACGTATACCCTGGTCCGACCGGCTGCCACGCGGGAGACCTATTCCAAAGCCCTTCCAACAGCGACAACGCTGCACGAAGTCAAAGAAGTGGAAGCGCATCGCGAGGACGCGTATTCGGACTTTTTGGACCTGCCTTTGGCCCTCTTTGCGGGTTCAGAATGGGGCCCTGCCGCGGCCAGCGTGGAGGTGAAGGACGGCAACCTGGTCTTTCTGGGCGGATCCTTTGGCCAAAAAAGCAAACTCTACCACTTTGACAGTTCGCGCCGCACCTTCCAACTCCTGGAAACCGTGGCAGACAGCAGTGCGGAAACCATTAGCGCAGACTGGACCGATCTGGACCACGATGGCGATCCCGATGTGGTGGTGGCTACCGGAGGCAACCATTTTGCCCGCGCGTCGGAGGCTATGCAAGACTACTGGTTGGAAAATCGCCAGGGACACTTTGTCAAGCACCTCCTTCCCAGTCATAGCAATGCAAGTGACCTCTTGATCTTTGACCAAAATGGCGATGGTGCCCTGGATATTTTAATCGTCGAAGCCATGCCCATCGTCGGGGCAGGGGAGGCCCTCACCCGACCCATGGAGCATCAACTGCTCCTACAGATGGCGCCTGGAGTCTTTGCCAAGTCGGAATGGGCGCAGCTCCAGCAGCTTGGGCCCGTGTGGGATGTAGAACGCTCGACGACGCTGTTTCCCTACGAAGGACGGACGACCTTGGCGTTTGCGCGGGAGTATGCCTCTGTGGCGCTGCTGGTAGCCGGTGAAAAGCCCGGCGAATGGGGGGATCTTATGCCGATTGGGCGGGCGGGGCATTGGCGTTCGGTCCGTGTGCTCGATGGCGCCCTCTTCGCGGGCAATGTGGGCAGCAATCACGGATTGGACATCAGCACCGAGCATCCGCTCACCTACTACTTCAAGGACTTTGACAAGAACGGAGAGGAGGAAGCCTTGGTGGCCGTTTGGAAGCAAGACGCCTACTATCCCTATGCGACGCGGGATGAGCTGATTCGGCAGATGGCTGGCCTCAAGAAAAAATTTCTCTACACCACGGATGTGGCAGGGAAGACCTTTGATCAGCTCTTTGGGGCCTCGCTGGATGGGGCGGTGGAGCGCCGGGTGGAGGAGACGCGTTCGGGTTGGCTGAGGCCGGACAAGAACGGCGACTGGTATTTTCAGGCAGAAGGGCAGCGCCTGCAAGAGTTTCCCATTCGGGGCGTTGAAGTTGCGCAGGACCGCCTGTGGTTTTTTGGCGGACAGGTCGCCACGCATCCTGAGATCGGCAAATTAAACGCAAGTACCCTGGTTTCTACGGATGCCTGGGGCGAAGATGCCGTACAGCATTTCCAAGGCCGCGTGGTTAAAGCGGTTTTGGCCCTCCAGGGAGCTTTGTTGCTCGTGACCAATGACGGACCCATTTACCTCTATCAACCATGAAAACACCCCTCTTTTTGGCCTGCGTGCTGGCAGGTGTTGGACTTTCGGCACAAACCGAATGGGAATTAAGCGCGAAAAACATCGATCCCAGCCACTACTATGGCGTGACGGTCGCCAACGGCATGACGGGTATGATTTCAAGCCCCAATCCGCTGGAAATGAAGGATGTCGTGCTCAACGGCGCCTACGACACCTACAGCCGCGGTCGGGTGAGCAATATCTTGAAAGTGGTCAACCACTTGCAGGTCCAGCTGGAATTTGACAAGCGTCGCGCCAACCCTGCAACGTTCAAAGACCTTGTCCAAACCTTGGACATGCAGGAAGCCGTTTTCACGAGCACCTTTACCTCCGGCAAGGACGCCAAAGTGGTCTACCGCATGTCGGCCCTGCGCCATCTGCCCTACAACGCGCTGGTGGAATTGGAAATTACCGCTCTGCGGGACCTTGAACTCACCGTCCTGAACGAGCACGTAGCGCCCAATCACCTGCGCGAGGCCCATCCACGCTTTAGCCACATTGACCGCCCCCACGTGCTCATTCCATTGATGACCACGGTAGCGCAAAGCCCTTCGGGCCGTCAAACGGTGGCTGCATCGAGCACGTTTTTGTTCGAGGAGGCGCACGGCCAGGAGCCCACCATCCTGCACGAGCAGTGGGATTATGATCGGCATTTGGCCAAGTTCTCTGTGAAGCTCAAAAAGGGCCAGACCTACCGCGTGGCCATAGCCGGCGCGCAACTAACGAGCGACGATGCCGCCGACCCGGAAAACGAAGCCGAGCGCCTGGCCCTCTATGCCAAATTGGAGGGGGTGAAGCGCTTAAAGGCTAGACACGCCAGCGAATGGGCCAAGCTCTGGGAATCAGACATCATCATCGAAGGCGATGTGCAGGCCCAGCGCGATGTGCGTTCGGCCATCTACCACCTGTACAGCTTCACGCGGGCGGGATCCGGGCTATCGCTGAGTCCGATGGGTTTGAGCGGTTTGGGCTACAACGGCCACGTTTTCTGGGACACGGAACTCTGGATGTATCCCGCCTTGCTCCTGCTCCAGCCGGAAATGGCGGCGAGTATTCTGGAATACCGCTACGACCGTTTGGAGGCCGCGAAGCGCCGCGCCTTCAAGTACGGCTACGATGGGGCGATGTTCCCCTGGGAATCCAGCGAATCGGGGGAAGAAGACACCCCCGTCTGGGCCCTGACGGGGCCTTTCCAGCAGCATATTTCGGGCTGTGTGTCTTTTGCGTTTTGGAATTACTACCTCCTCACGCAGGATCAAGCCTGGCTGGCCACCAAAGGATGGCCGGTCATCGAAGCGGTGGCGGATTTTTGGCTGTCGCGTGTAGAGCCGGACGCCCAAGGAGTCTGCCACATCAACAACGTGGTGGGCGCGGACGAATGGGCGGAAAACATTGACGACAACGCCTTCACCAATGCCATGGCACGTCAGTCCTTGGAAACGGCTTGGCTCGCGGCCCAAGCCCTAGGCTTGCCGGAAAATCCCGCCTGGAAAGACGTCCATGCCCGCATCCCCATCCTGCACTTCCCCAACGGGGTCACCCAAGAATACGCGGGCTACAGCGGCCAAGCCATCAAGCAGGCAGATGCCAACTTGCTCGCCTTCCCATTGCATGAAGTCCGGGACCCCGCCGCCATTCAAAAGGACCTCGACTACTACTTGCCGCGCATGGGGGAGGACGGCCCTGCGATGAGCCATGCCGTCTTGTCCTTGCTCTATGCCCGCCTGGGCGATCAGAAGCGTGCCACCGAGGTCTTTGCACGCGCCTACCAACCCAACCAACTTCCCCCGTTTGGGGTCTTGGCGGAAACCGCAGGCGGCACCAATCCTTACTTTGCGACCGGGGCAGGAGGGATGCTTCAAGCGGTGCTA
>JALQUY010000355.1 GCA_023260615.1 Schleiferiaceae bacterium | reverse complement strand
TGATTAATTTGGGCGCCAGCGCTCTTGCGCTCCTCAGGCGACATTCCACCAAGCGCTTTTAAACGCTCAGTGAGAACACCTGACTTACCGAGATACTTGGCTTTCGCGTCCTCTAGAGCTGCCGCATCGGCAGCTCCGAGGAAATCACGTTTAGCATCCTCGACAATGTGGTCGAGAGAAACCATTGCAGCTTAGTTTAGAAAACTAAGATTAAGCTGCAGCGTTTACTACGGATTTGATCCGAGTAACCAAGGCAGCAAAAGCTGCTTTGTCAGCAATGGCCATATCAGAAAGCACTTTACGGTCGAGTTCGATCGCAGCTTTCTTCATACCATTCATGAATACGCTATAGGTCATGTCATGCTGACGAACTGCCGCGTTGATACGAGCAATCCACAAAGCGCGGAATACACGTTTCTTATTGCGACGGTCACGATAGGCATATTGACCAGCACGCATAACCGCTTGCTTAGCAATACGGAATACGTTCTTACGACGGCCA
>JALQUY010000354.1 GCA_023260615.1 Schleiferiaceae bacterium | reverse complement strand
TCTCGTCGAGGTGCTTCGGGAGCACGTAGACGCCGAGCGGGTAGGCGGCCGTATTCGTGAACAGCTCGATCTGGGCGATCGTCTGGTTCGTGAACGAGTTGGACATCACGAACGACGGGTGGCCGGTCGCGTTGCCGAGGTTCAGCAGGCGCCCCTCGGAGAGGACGATGATCGACTTGCCGTCGGGGAAGACCCACTGGTCGACCTGCGGCTTGACGTTCACGCGCTCGATGCCCGGGTAGTCGGCGAGGCCGGCCATGTCGATCTCGTTGTCGAAGTGGCCGATGTTGCCGACGATCGCCTGGTGCTTCATGCGGCTCATCTGGTCGGCGGTGATCACATTCAGGCATCCGGTGGCGGTTACGAAGATGTCTGCATCGGAGACGACGTCCTCGAGGGTGGACACCTGGTAGCCGTCCATCGCGGCCTGCAGCGCGCAGATGGGGTCGATCTCGGTGACGATGACGCGCGCACCCTGGCCGCGCAGCGACTCCGCGGAGCCC
>JALQUY010000353.1 GCA_023260615.1 Schleiferiaceae bacterium | reverse complement strand
CGATGCGCAGTTTGACAACATCTTAGGCGCTGCCTCCCTGAGCACCGATTTCACGCATAGCTATCAAGGCAAAAAGACCGTAAACGGTATCGAGTGCCATGTGATTCGATGCGTGCCCAAGCCCTCCACTCCGGTGGCGCATGATCACGTAGACGCCTACATTGGGGTGCAAAATGAGAGCTGGGTTCGGCTCGTCTTCTTTGACAAGAAAGGCGAAATTTCGCAGCAAATGGATGCCCTGCACTTTCAACGGTTTGACGGCGTGTTGATGCCGGACCAAATCCGCTTTACCGCCAAGGGCGGCAGCCAAACCACTACCTTGACCGTTCTGGAATGGCGAAAGCGCCCCGACTTAAAGGCCAGCTGGTTTACGGAAACCACCATGAAAAAGATCGACTCCCTCTAATGCTCTCGGCTGTATGTCATTAACTACGCGCATGGCCTGGCGCAATTTGGGCCGAAACCGCCGCCGAAGCGCCATCACCGCCGCCGCTGTGGCCTTT
>JALQUY010000352.1 GCA_023260615.1 Schleiferiaceae bacterium | reverse complement strand
AAACTGGATTTTTAATTATCGATGCTGCTATACAAGAATTAAAAACTACTGGTTTTATGCACAATAGAGCACGAATGATTGTTGGAGTATTTTGGACTAAATATCTTTTGATTAACATTTTTGACCCAAAATATGGTTCACAAGTTGGATACTCTAAACATTTAGTAGATGCAATTGGACCATCTCAAAATAAAATGAATCACCAATGGATAACTGAATTTGATTATCCTGGTAAAAAATATGCTCCATCAACCGCTCCTATTGCTGGAAGACCAATGGATCCGTCAAACAGAATGATAACAAAATTTGATCCAGAGTGTTTATATATCAAAAAATGGTTACCACATCTTGCGAATGTTCCAATTAAAGATCTAATAAAATGGTCTGAACCAATTTCTACTAAATATAATAATATACATCCCTATCCAATTTTTGATTATAAATTAAAATATGCAGAATGGATAAAAGCATGTACTGTCTAAATTAAATAAATAAATATTAAGC
>JALQUY010000351.1 GCA_023260615.1 Schleiferiaceae bacterium | reverse complement strand
ACAATGCTACTTTAACAGACTTTGATGGTAAGTTTACTATCAAAGTAGGAGAAGGAGCAACGTTGGTATTCTCTTCTATGGGTATGGAATCTAAAGAAGTTGCTGCAACTTCTGATTTCCTACAAGTTTCACTTAACGGTACAAGCCAAAACCTCGACGAGGTGGTTGTAACTGCATTGGGTATTTCTCGTGAGAAGAAATCTCTAGGTTACGCTACACAAGAAGTGGATGGTGCGGAAGTAACTAAAGTGAAAGATGCAAACTTCGTAAACAGCTTGAGCGGTAAGGTCGCTGGTGTTGAAATCAAGAGTTCAGGTACTCTTGGTGGTTCTGCCAACGTAGTAATCCGTGGTTACAAGTCTTTGACTGGTAACAACCAAGCTCTTTTCGTTGTTGATGGTGTGCCAATCTCGAACGCAACAGGTAACAGCGGAAATGTTGCTAGCGGTCGTGGTGGTTACGATTATGGTAATGCTGCCATGGATATTAACCCAGAAGATATCG
>JALQUY010000350.1 GCA_023260615.1 Schleiferiaceae bacterium | reverse complement strand
TTATATTAAATGAGGTTGTTAGAAAAAAATTACGGTGATGTAAGAATCTTTTCAGAAAGACCTTACGGCTATAAAAGATATGTTGTTGATTGGGGAGACGGTCGACAAACCATGTATAGCGGTCTTTGGTATAGAAAGGAAAAAGTTTTTGAGTTGGTAGAAGCTCAACTGCCGACGTAGCACAATTGGTAGTGCAACTGATTTGTAATCAGTAGGTTGGGGGTTCAAGTCCCTCCGTCGGCACCAGGAGTATTATGAAAGAATGTTATGTATTTGATATTGACGGAACTCTAACCGAGTCAAGACAAAAGATATCTGAACAGTTTTTAACCTTTATGTTGAATTTCTGTAAAGATAACGATGTCTACCTCGTTACAGGATCCGACCGTCCGAAGACCTTTGAACAAATAGGCTTTGAATTATACGAGGCTGTAAAGGGAGTCTGGCAAACGAACGGTAACGAATATTGGGAAGGAAACAAAAGAGTAAGCGGTAACGACTATAC
>JALQUY010000034.1:1472-13514 GCA_023260615.1 Schleiferiaceae bacterium | reverse complement strand
ATGGGGCGGTTCTGCATCAGATGCTGCTACCTATTTGGCGCAAACCGACGTTGCTTGGGATGCTACCATGTGGAAAGAGCGCATCGGTGTTCAGAAGTGGATTGCTATGTACACACGTGGCAACGAAGCTTGGGCCACCCAGCGTCAGTATGACTACCCTGCTATGAATGTAGCTGAGGAAGCTCAGACGGTGACTCCTTACCGTATGTCCTACGGTATTGACGAGTACTCTTTGAACGGTACCAACGTTGCTGCCGCTCGCGGTGGTAACGACGACCGTTTCTCCAAAGTATTCTGGGACGCTAACTAAGCGACCTACATAAACGCTCTTGCGTGAAGCCGCCCCGGAAACGGGGCGGCTTTTTTATTTCAGCCTATGAGCGGATGCTTCATGAATGTAGAATTAGGTGCGTATAATACGGGTTTTATACCTCAATAACCGCTTGTATTCGGGGCTAATACCCGAATTTGTTGCAATTAAAACCGGTATCGTGCGTATATTAGGGAGGTCTAACAAAAACAATATCGCATGAAACGCAGTTTAAAACTCCTTTCATTGGGGGTTGCTATGTGTTTATCTGCCTCTGTTTGGGCTCAAACGGTTACAGGTAAAGTCACAGATGCATCTTCCGGTGAAGCACTGCCCTCCGTCTCCGTTAAGGTGGCAGGCAGTGGTGCTGCAGCCATCACCAATTTTGACGGGGTCTACTCGATTCGCGCCAACACTGGAGATGTGTTGCAGTTTGCTTCGTTAGGCTACACTTCCGCTGAAGTGAAGGTGGCAGGCAGCACGGTGAACGTGTCCCTGAGCCCATCTTCCTCGAAGTTGGATGAAGTAGTCGTAACGGCGCTTGGTATCTCACGGGACAAGAAGTCCGTGGGATTTGCCATTGAGAATGTGGGTGGTGACAAGATCGCCAACTCCGGTGAATCCAATGTGGTATCCGGTATCTCGGCTAAGGTGAGTGGCGTACAAGTCACGAATTCATCCGGTGCCGCAGGTGCAGCGTCCTACATTAAAATTCGCGGTAACGCCACGTTCACGTCCAATGACAACCAGCCACTGATGGTAGTGGATGGTGTGCCCATTGACAACTCCCAAATTGGAACGGAAGACCTGCGCGCAGGTGTTGCCTACTCTAACCGAGCAATTGACATCAACCCGGATGACATCGAAAGCATTTCGGTCCTCAAAGGGGGCGCTGCAGCTGCACTTTACGGTACGCGTGGTGCAAACGGTGTTATTTTGATCACCACCAAAAAGGGCGGTTACGGTCAGGATTTCCAGGTGAGCGTCAACAGCAGCTATGAAATCTCTGAAGTCAACAAGTTGCCCGCAACTCAGAAGACCTATTCTCAAGGCTATTTTGGTGGCTACTACGGCGGAACGAGCAATCCATTCTCATGGGGGCCTGCTCTGTCTACCTTGGGGGTTGATGCCAATGGCATGACCACTCAGGATTCTAGCGCAGCGGTGCGCTGGGGTGCACCTTCGTATGACAACACGGGAGATTTCTTCCGCCGTGGTCTGCGTCGTAACAACAGTGTAACGGTTTCTGGCGGTGGTCAGCGTTCGAGCTACTACCTCTCTGTATCAAACTTGGCGGATGAAGGCATCGTTCCTCTGAACCGCTTCGATCGTACGACGATTCGTTTGACGGGTTCGGGCCAAATCGCCTCTAACCTGAAGGCGACGGCTTCGTTGGCGTACTCCAATTCGGGTGGTTACCGTGTGCAGCAAGGTTCAAACCTTTCGGGTTTGATGCTTGGATTGCTCCGTACGCCTCCTTCGTTCGACAACTCTGCCGGATATGAAAATGCCGATGGAACGCAACGCAACTACCGCAATGGTGGTGGCTACGACAACCCCTACTGGACCATCAACAAAAACCCATTCACGGATAAGGTAAACCGCGTGTTTGGATACACTCAATTGGAGTGGTCTCCCGTAGAAAACGTCTTCATCAACTACCGCTATGGATTGGATACGTACACGGATGTGCGCAAGCAGATCATTGCCAAGTATTCACGCACCCTGCCTCAGGGCTCCATCACGGATGAGATGTACAACGTACAGGAAACCAACCACGATTTGACGGCGCGTTACAGCAAGGATTTTGGAAAGATTTCCAGCAACTTCTTGGTAGGTTTCAACGCCAACCAGCGCAACCGCAAGTCTGTAACGGGCTACGGTGTTGGTTTGGTCATTCCCGACTTCTACAACATGAGCAACGCAACAGACCAGTTTGCCTATGAGTCAAACGTGGGTCGCCGCTTGTGGGGTGTGTACGGAGAAGCCCAAGTTGGCTACGACGATTACTTGTTCTTGACTGGAACCTTCCGTCGCGACCAAGCTTCCACCTTTGGTAACGTTAGCACGCCCATCATTTACCCCTCTATCTCATTGGGCTTGGTGGTTACGGACATGCTGGACATGGACAACGATGTGCTTTCTTTCTTGAAGCTCCGTGCGAGTTCGGCAAAAGTGGGTTCTGAGCCCGGCTTTGGCTCTAACGCTACCTACTTCAACCAAGCGAGTGCAGGTTCGGGCTGGATCACGGGTATCGGATTCCCTTTCCAGGGCCAAACCGGTTTCAGCATGAGCAACACCTTGGGCAATCCAGAGCTTCGTCCTGAATACGCGATCACCAACGAAATCGGCGCCGAAATGCGCTTGTTCAAGGACCGTGTATATGCAGACATCACGCTCTACGATCAGCGTTCCGAAGATTTGATCATTGCTGTACCTGTTGCAGCTTCTTCTGGCTTCTCTTCCTCCTTCATCAACGCAGGCTCTATGAGCAACAAAGGGGTGGAAATTGCCATGAATGCCGATCTCGTTTCCTCTGAAGATTTGAAAATCAATGCAGGTATGACCTTCACACGCAACCGCAACACCGTTATTAAGTTGGCGGATGGGGTTGACGTCATTGGTTTGCCATGGGGCTTCTTTGGTGCAAACCAGCGCCTTGTAGAAGGTGAAGCCTACGGAACCTTGTATGGAGATGATTGGCTCCGCGACGATGCAGGCAATGCCTTGGTGGATGAGTTTGGCTACCCTGTCTACAGCTCCACAGAAGTGGTCGTAGGCAATCCAAACCCTGACTACTTGATGGGCATCACCACCAACGTGGATTACAAGAACTTCAGCTTTAACATGTTGTGGGACATTCGTCAAGGTGGCGATATCTGGAACGGTACGCGCGGTGCGTTGTACTACTTCGGAACGCACTACGACACGGAAATGACTCCTGACGGCGTGAAGCGTGGAGAGACCTTCGTATGGCATGACGTAGTTGCTGGTAACAGCGGTGTTTACGCTCCTGGAACCACCATCGATGGTGTCGACGTGAGCGGTCAAGCCAATACCACGGCTATTTTGCACGATATCGATTCGTATGCACTCGGACCCTTGTCCGGTTTTACCGGCGCTTCTCGTCCCTTCATTGAGGACGGCAGCTGGGTGCGTTTGCGCCAGGTCGGCATGAGCTACCGTTTTGAAGACAAAGTGTTGGAAGGTTCTTTCTTGAAAGGCCTCACCTTGTCGGTTACCGGTCGCAATTTGTGGTTGAGCACGCCTTACCGCGGTGTGGATCCCGAGACCAACTTGTCCGGTGCTACCAACAGCCAAGGTGCGGATTACTTCAACATGCCTAACACGCGTGGTGTCATCTTCGGTTTGAAAGCTAACCTCTAATCCTTAGGAACTATGAAAGCACGAATTTTACTTACAGCTCTTGTGAGCTCAGCGCTCCTCATGACCTCCTGTAGTGATGCATGGTTAGAGGAATACAAGATTGACCAAAACCGTCCTGCGGATGTGCCCATGAACGTATTGTTGCCTTCGGCACAAGCGTCCTACGGCATGATGCAAGGCGATGTATTGCCCCGTTTGTCTTGCATTTTCATGCAGCAAATGACGGGTAACGACCGCCAGTCTCTGGCGCACAACCGCTATGCACAGATCGGTGAAGGCGACTTCGATAGCCCCTGGGGCTTGGCCTACGCTGGAGGCATGTACGACCTGAAGTTGGTCATGGACAAGGCCACGGAGAAAGAGGCCTATGCCTACCGTGGAATTGCCAAGATCATGACGGCAATGTACCTAGGTGTATTGACGGATCACTTCGGCGATATTCCCTACTCTCAGGCCTTG
This sequence comes from Schleiferiaceae bacterium, assembly GCA_023260615.1. Classification (GTDB taxonomy): domain Bacteria; phylum Bacteroidota; class Bacteroidia; order Flavobacteriales; family Schleiferiaceae; genus TMED14. Next base: position 9,358 of record JALQUY010000034.1, on the reverse strand, counting down.
CAAGGCGCGACTAACCTTCGCGCTAGCTATGATTCCCAGGCGGATATCTACGCGGCCATTGCTACGCTTCTTCAAGAAGGTGTGGCGGATTTGGGTACGCCTTCTAGCTTGATGCCAGGTTCGGATGATTTGATTCACGGAGGCGACCTCTCCGCGTGGGCAACGACTGCCACCGCATTGGGTGCTCGTTACTTGAACCACTTGTCCAAGACGTCTGCCTACAATGCTGCCAATGTGATCGCTGCGTGTCAAGCCGCGCTCCAAGGCAATGTAGGTGCAGGTTTGGCTTTTGAGTCTAGCACGAACCAAAATCCTTGGTACCAGTTCACGGTCATCGATCGCGACGGCTACATCATCCAGACGGGCACGATGTTCGACATGATGGTGGCAGCGAACGATCCTCGTGAGGCTATCTACCGTGGAGACAGCGCAAGTGGCTACTTCTACTTGCCTTTCTACGGTGCAGCCACGGCAGAGGTGCCCATCGTGACGGAGCATGAGATCTTGTACATCTTGGCTGAAGCACAACTCGCCTCTGGCGACGCGTCTGCAGCACGTACGAGCCTTGAAGCCGCTATCACGAGCAATATGGCATACTTGGGTGTAGATGCAGCGGATGCTGCTGCCTACATCGCTGCTTTGCCCGCGACCACGGATTTGGAATTGATTATGAATGAAAAGTACGTTGCGATGTACACGCACGTGGAGGCCTGGACCGACTGGCGCCGCACGGGGTATCCGATGATTTCGGCCCCTGCAGATGCCAACTTGGGCGGTATTCCTCGTCGTATGCCTTACCCTGAGGGTGAGTACTTGTACAACAGCGAAAACGTACCCATGCCATTGAGTTCTTCTCCTGACGACAAGTTTGGAGTGAGCTCAACCTTCCGCCTCTGGTGGGACGCAAACTGATTGGTGTTAGTTTGCATGTTAAACAGGAGCCGCCCCGGAAACGGGGCGGCTTTTTTTGTGCTCGTTTTTGTGCGCCCAGTTTCCGGGGAGCGCCAACCGAGGCGCAGCAAGCCAAACCTCTAGCGAGGCAGGGGCATAAAAAACCCCGCCTGCCGGAGGCAAGCGGGGCTAAACGTATAGAGCGTAAGCGGTTAGGCCTTTGCGCGCTCCTTGTAGGTGCCGTCGGCGGTGTTGACGACGATCTTTTCACCCAATTCGATGAAGAGGGGAACGCGAACTTCAGCGCCGGTTTCAACGGTGGCAGGCTTCAGCGTGTTGGTCGCCGTGTTGCCTTTGATGCCGGGCTCGGTGTAGGTTACTTCGAGAACGACTGTTTGGGGAATTTCAACGCTCAAAGCGCGGTCCTCGTCGGCGTGGAAGAGCACCATGCACTCCATGCCGTCCTTCAGGAAGTTGGGAGCGTTGATGAGTTCCTTGGCCATGGGGATCTGCTCGTAGGTATCCATGTTCATGAAGTGGTAGCCGTCCGCATCGTTGTAGAGGAACTGGTAGGTGCGGTACTCGATGTTGATGTCGTCGAGTTTGGCGCCACTGGGGAAGGTATGTTCGAGAACACGGCCGTCGTTGAGGTTGCGCATTTTGGTACGCACAAACGCAGCACCCTTGCCGGGTTTAACGTGCAAAAATTCGATGATTTGGTAGGGTGCATTGTTGTGCGTGATGCACAAGCCGTTCTTGATGTCTGACGTAGAGGCCATAAAAAGGGGTTTCGAAATCGGTTACAAAGGTACGACGGAGCTTCCTGTGGGCAGGAAGGCTTCGGTGCAGGCAAAAGTTTCTTCTTTTTTGTGGTTGGAGGCCACGAAGAGGAGGCGGTGGGTGAAGCGTTCGGTCGGCTCCAAAGAGGCGCCCAAACAGGCGGCAAACCAGTCCATGCCCGCTTGGTCCAGGTGGGAGCAGGGCTCGTCCAAGAGGAGCAAGGGAGCGTCCGTCCAGATGGCTAGGGCTAATTTGACGCGTTGCTTCATGCCGCTGGAAAAATCGCGCAAGGGTCGGTCAAGGGCTTCAGCGGGAAGGGGAATGCGGTCCAGGGACGCTTCTGGGCGCATGGGGCGCCATTGGAAGTGCTGTGCAAAGAGTTCGCGAGGCGTGAAGGCCTCTTGGAGATCGACGTGGGGCCCCGTGTAGGAAACGGTGATGGCCCAGTCCTCTGCAAGGATTTCGGGGCAAGACATAAGGCCCTGGCTGGGGCTAAATTGCCCGCTCAGCAGCTTCAAGAAGGTGCTCTTCCCGGATCCATTGCCGCCCAAAATGGCGACGCGGGCGGTGGGTGAAAATTCGTGGTTCCACGCAGGAATGACGTCGCGGCCCTGGTAGTTTTTGCGCAGATTGCTGAGGACCAAGCCCATCACTTAGGCGTTTTTGACGATGCCGCGGTCAGAGGCGAGCAAAAAGCGGAGGATTTCGCTGCGCTCGGGACTTTCGGGGACTTCCAGCTCAATTTGGCTGATGGCTTGAGAGGTGTTGAAGCCCGATTGGTAGACCAGGCGGTAGGCATGGTGGATTTCCTCGATGCGGGCGTTCTTGAAGCCGCGGCGGCGCAAGCCTAAGGCGTTTACGCCCTCGTAGGAGAGGGGTTCGCGGGCGACGGTGATGTAGGGAGGGATGTCTTTTCGGACCAGAGAACCACCCCCCACCATCACGTGGGAGCCGATCTTCACAAACTGGTGAACGGCGGAAAGGCCGCCCACAATCGTCCAGTCGCCAATCTCCACGTGACCCGCAAGGGCCACAGTGTTGACCAGGATGACGTGATCGCCTATTTGGCAATCGTGCGCCACGTGGGCGTAGGCCATGACGAGGCATTCGCGTCCGAGGACGGTTTTACCCAGGGCTTTGGTGCCCCGGTTGATGGTGGCGCATTCGCGAATCGTGCAGCCATCCCCCAAAATAACTTGCGAGTATTCGCCCTCAAATTTTAAATCCTGGGGAATGCCGCCGACCACAGCGCCGTGGAATACGCGGCAATTTTTACCTAAACGGCTGCCGGCCAATACGTAGGCGCCGCTGGCGATCCAGGAGCCTTCTCCAATTTCGACATCGGCTTCAATGACGGCAAAGGCTTCAACCGTAACGTTGCCGGCCAATTTGGCTTCAGGGTGAATGGAGGCTAGTGGAGAGATCACGCCTATTTGTCTTTGGTGATCATGGCGGTGAAGAAGCCTTCCGAGACGACTTTCTTGCCGACGTAGGCGGTACCGCGCATTTGGACAATGCCGCGTCGAATAGGTTCGGTAAAGTTCAAGTGGAAGACCAGCGTATCGCCAGGACCCACTTTGTGCTTGAATTTCACCTGGTCCATCTTGAGGAAGTAGGTGAGGTAATTTTCGGGGTCGGGCACGGTGCTCAAGGCCAAAATACCGCCCACTTGGGCCATGGCTTCCAGCTGAAGAACACCGGGCATAACAGGCGCTCCGGGGAAGTGGCCGGTGAAGAAAGGTTCGTTCATGGTGACGGCTTTCATGCCGACAATTTCCATGTCCGACATCTCCAAAATCTTATCCACCAGCAAGAAGGGGGGACGATGTGGGAGGATGGACATGATTTTGGTGACATCCATCAAGGGTTCTTGGTCGGGATGGTAAGTTGGAATTCCCTTGGTGTTAGCTTCTTCCATGATTTTTTGAGCGAGTAGTGTGTTGGTTTTGTGTCCGGGCTTAAAAGTACGAATATGTGCGCGTACCGGCTGAGCGAGCAGCGCGATATCCCCCATGAGGTCCAGCAACTTATGGCTGGCGGGTTCATTGGCTAAGCGGTAGGAGGTCAGGGGGAGGGCGCCTTTGTCCTCGCGGCGTTCGAGCGGTTGGCCGACAAAGTCTTCCAAGGCTTTCCAGTCCGAATCGTCCAGCGCATAGTCAATGACGACCACACCGGAGCCCGGCTGGGCCCCTTTGAGCAGTCCTCGATGGATCAAGGGGGTGATGTGGGAGGCGAGGGTAAAGGTCCGAGCGGGCGCCACCAGGCCGCCGTAGTCTTGGCCCCAGGTGTAGGTGGCCTTGACAGGTCCAATGGCCTCCGCTTCGTGGCTGAGTTCGACTTCAAACGAAGGGTAGGCCGCAGGGATGGCTTCCGCCCAGGCACCGGTTTCAGGATCTTCTACCCGAATAGGCCGGCGCAACGTGATGCCGTGCTCGAGGCGCGCAACCGGGACGAGGCCTGCCGTTTGAATGGCCTCCCACCAAGGCAAGGCGCTGCCGTCCAAGATGGGCACTTCCCCAGAGGTAAGCTCGATGCGGGCATCAAATACCGCACTGGCGTAGAGGGCGGACAGCAAGTGTTCTGCGGTATGTACCGTCGTGCTGCCGTTGGATAGGGTCGTACGTCGGTCGGTATCGGTGACCACTGCCGGGCTCAAGCGCAGAGGCTCAGCGTCCGGTAGGTCCGTTCGGATAAAGGTGTAGCCGCTCCCCGCGTCGGCAGGATGGACATGAACCGAACAAGGCAGTCCGGTATGGATGCCATGGCCCGATAAAGAAAATGCAGTGTGTAGGGTGTTAGGGGTCACGAACGGGGCTTCATGTTGGAAGCCGCAAATTTCCGGCGAAAAACCGAAGCTTCGACAGCCGGTGAGCCCATGACGGTTTTTCCGGCTTCAATGTTCTTGTGCACGCCGCTTTGGGCGCCAATTCGGACGCCGTCGCCGATGTGAATATGGCCTGCAATGCCCACTTGACCGCCAATCTGAACGCCATGGCCTATGGTGGTGCTGCCGGCAATGCCCACTTGGCCCGCTAGGACGCAGTGCATGCCGATCTGGACATTGTGGCCAATTTGGCACAGGTTGTCCAGCTTAGTGCCGTGGCCAATGGCCGTGGCCCCCACGACAGCGCGGTCGACGCAGCTGTTGGCGCCAATTTCGACATGGTCACCCAAGACGACATGCCCAATGTGCTTGATTTTTTGCAAACCGTCCTGGGCTTTACTCGGCGGTGCAAAGCCAAAGCCGTCTGCCCCAATGACGACGCCTGCGTGCAAAATGCAGTGGGCGCCAATGGTGGAGTGTGGGTAAATCGTTACGCCGGGATGCAGCACGGTGCCGGCCCCAATTTTCACCCCTGCGCCGATGGTAACGCCGGGAGCGAGTTGTACGCTTGGGTGAAGGTCTGCGGAAGGGTCGATAGCCTCAGAACCCCAGCCCGTGTGGGTGCCGTAGATATCCAATGCCCGGCTCCAGGCTTCGTAGGGGTTGGCGACGCGGAGGAGGCTTCCTTCAAAGCCCTCGGGGCGTTCTTGTTTGAGGTTGACGATGACGGCAGCGGCTTTGCATTCGCAGAGGTGCTTGGCATAGGCGCCTTGGGCGAGGAAGGACAAACCGCCCTCTTCCCCGGGTTCCAGGGTGCAGAGGTTGGAGATGCGCACGTCAGAAGGCCCCTCTAGGGTCGCTCCCAAAGCGTTTGCAATGTCCAAAAGTGCCTGTTCGGCGATAGGAGTAGCGCTTAATCGATCCATTCAATGCCTTTAGGCCAGCACACAAAGGGCCGGGTGATTGTATGACTATAAACGCTTAAAGGAAGAATTTCGGATGCCTCCGAAAGAGGAATTACTTTTCCGCTCTTCTTCAAAATCTTAATTTCCTGTTTATCAGACTTGTAGGTGGCGTTACTCGCGAGGCCTTCCAGGACAAAATGGCGGCAATCTTCGGCGGTGTGGCCAAATTCCTCTGCAATCCTTGCCTCCAAACGGCTGCGTTGCTCGCCGCTAAGGGGCTCCTTTAAAAACTTGATGCGGAACAACCGGCGGTTCAACAAGCGTTGGCTCAGCTGGCTGAGGACAGGATCCGCATGGGTCGTCCACTGCTTCATCGCGCCCAAAATGTCCGAATCATCCAAGCGGGTGAAGGCCGCCAAATACCCGGGGTCTTCCTGGAAATGGGCCAAGGTGGGGCGGTGTTTCAAGAAAAGTTGGAGTTCCGCGCCGCCAAAGAGGCTGTCGCCGCGTTGCACGAGTTCGTGGGCCCGGCGCAGGACTTGGACGAGCATGTATTCGGCGCTCAAAACCGCCTTGTGCATGTACACTTGCCAGTACATCAAGCTTCGGCTGACCAAGAATTTCTCGATGGAGCTGATGCCTTTGCCGTCCAGGACCAATTCGCCGTCCGCCACGTTGAGCATGGACAGCAAGCGTTCCGAATTAATGGCCCCCTCGACCACCCCCGTGTAGAAGGCATCGCGGCGCAGGTAGTCCATTCGGTCCATGTCGAGCTGCGAGGAAATCAGCTGGTGCAGAAAGCGTTTGGGATGCTGGTTGTTGAAAATGGCGATGGCTTCCGTCAGGGCGCCGTCCATTTCCGCGTTGAGCTGCTGCATGAGCATTTTGGACAGTTCCTCGTGGGAAACGCCGTTGACCAGCGTGTGTTCCAGCGCGTGCGAGAAGGGGCCGTGGCCGATGTCGTGGAGGAGAATGGCCATTTGGACCGATTCCGCTTCTTGCGCCGAAATGGCATGGCCCTTGCTCTGAAGAACCGCAACGGCCCGCTGCATCAAATGCATCGCCCCCAATGCGTGGTGAAACCGCGTGTGGTACGCGCCGGGATAGACGAGAGAGCTCAAGCCCAACTGGCCAATGCGGCGCAAGCGTTGGAAGGAGGGGTGTTCGATCAAGTCAAAAATCCGTTCGCTGGGTATCGCAATGAAACCGTAGATTGGATCGTTGAAGAGTTTGAACTTGTTGGTTTCGACGCCGTCTGCCATAGTCGTGCAATAGGAGCCGTAAATTTAACCTATATCCTATGGACAAAGCGCGCATTCTTTGGGTAGACGATGAAGTGGACAGTTTGAAGGCCCACACCATCTATTTGGAGTCCAAAGGGTACCAGGTGGCTGTGGCCACCAATGCTGCGGATGCGCTGGCCTACATGGAGGCCCATCCTGTGGATGCTGTTTTGCTCGATGAGCACATGCCAGGTCGTTCCGGCTTGGATGCCCTGCCTGATTTTAAACGTTTACGCCCCTCCACGCCCGTCATTATGGTGACCAAGAGTGAAGAGGAGGGTGTCATGGAACAAGCCATTGGCGAGGCCATTGCCGACTATTTGCTCAAGCCAGTTCAGCCGCGCCAAGTGCTGTCTTCGCTCACACGCGTGCTGGGTGCGCGCCAGCTGGTGGCCGACCGCAACCTCTCCAAATACCAAACGCAGTTCCGCACCTTGTCCATGGACATGGCAGACGCCGATTCCTGGGAGGCGTGGACCCGCATCTTCACCAGTTTGATTCAATTTGACGACCACCTGCAGGGTCCGGAGGCGGAAGGCATGCGTCCCATGCTGGAGCATCAGCGGGAGGAGGCCAACCGTCTGTTTACCCGCTGGTGGGCGGAGGTCTATCCAGATTGGCTGCATGCCAAGGATGCGCCCTGCATGTTTTCCCACCAAGTCTTGGATGCGCAGGTGGCTCCCGTGGTCAAATCGGGCCGAAAGTCCGTCGTCCTCGTCTTTGACAACCTCCGATTGGACCAATGGATGGAGCTGCAGCCCTTCTTTTTGGAAGAGTTCCGCATGGTGCAGGACGAGCGTTACGCCAGTCTGCTCCCCACCGCTACCCAGTATGCCCGCAATGCGCTCCTCAGTGGCCTCCTGCCCAAAGACATTGCCGCTCGCTATCCCAAGCAGTGGGTGCCGGATACCTTGGACGCCGAAGGCAAGCGCAACGGATTTGAGGCCGAACTCCTCCAGGACTGGGCCAGCCGCCACGGCCTGACTTCCGTGGAATACGCCAAATTGACGCACCTGGGGTCCGAACAAAAGTGGGTGCGCCACTGGCCCAACGTTAAATCCAAGGACCTCATCGTCGTGGTGGTGAACTTCATCGACATGATTTCGCATGCCAAGACGGAACAGAGTATTGTTCGGGACATTGCCAGCGACGACCGGGGCTTCCGAGCGCTGACGCACAGCTGGTGGAAGAATTCGCCGCTAC
>JALQUY010000034.1:425-1411 GCA_023260615.1 Schleiferiaceae bacterium | reverse complement strand
AACCATTTCCGTCAAGAAGCCTGTGTCCATCAAGGGCTCGCGCGATTTGACCGCCAACATGCGCTACAAGGTGGGGCGAGGCCTAGAGTATGCGGCGAAGGAGGTGGCTTTGAGCGCCGAGCCTGCGGCCTTGGGACTGCCCTCCGTGGCTCTTGGCGATAAGGTGGTCTTTGCCGGCGAAGCAGGCTACTTTATCTACCCCAATCAATACCACCAGTATGCGGGCCGCTTTGAGGGCTCCTACCAGCACGGAGGTATCAGTTTGGAGGAGGTCGTGATTCCCTGGGCCCATTTGAAACCGCGAGGGTCCTAACGGCTACCTTTGCGCTGTGGCGACTCCTGTTTTTCTCGCAGATGTGACCGAATGGACCGATTGGGCCCTTCAGCACCGGACCGAATTGTCCGGCCCCGTAGCCCTCGTGGGCGGCATGGGTGCAGGAAAGACGACGGCGGTCAAGGCCTGGCTTCGCGCTTTTGGCTCCTCAGATGCCGGTTCAAGTCCGACGTTCACCCTCATTCAACCCTACGACAGCCCCATGGGGACCATCTACCATGCTGATTTCTATCGACTGAACCGAGAAGAAGAGGCGGAGGCCCTGGGTTTGGAGGAGATTTTTGCCTCTGGACAGCCTTTTTGGATGGAATGGCCGGAGAAAATTCCGAACTTATTGCCCCCTGAAACCGTCGTGGTCTTTATTGAACCTCAGGAAGATGGGACTCGGAAAGTCACCCTTCAGCTACCCGCTTAAGCCATGGAACAACCCGCCTACATCCCTCAAGAAGAGCGCCTCATGGTCGCTTCCAAGCAACAGTCCTTGCGCATAGGCTTGCCCTTGGAGTCCACCTGGGCAGAGAACCGTGTCGCCTTGACCCCGGAGGGGGTTCACTTGCTCGTACAGCACGGCCATGAAATCTTGGTGGAATCGGGTGCGGGCCTGGCAGCACGCTACACCGATTTGGAATACACGGAGGCAGGTGCACAGGTT
>JALQUY010000034.1:0-395 GCA_023260615.1 Schleiferiaceae bacterium | reverse complement strand
CCCATTTTGGTGAAGGTGGAAGCCCCAAGTGAGAAAGAATGGCCACTCATGGTGCAGAATCAGGTGGTTTTTTCTGTTTTGCAGCCCAATACGGTCTCGGCGGCCTATCTCAAGGCCCTGCAAGCCAAAAAGTGTACGGCACTGAGCTACGGCCGATTGCTCGATGAGGACGGTCGCGCCCCCTTTGTGCGGTCTATGGCAGAAATTGGCGGATCTCAAGCCATTACTGTGGCCATGGAGTATTTGAGCACGTGGGCGGATGGCAAGGGCTACGCTATGGGCGCAGTGACGGGGGTTCCTCCAACGGAAGTAGTCATCTTAGGGGCAGGAACGGTAGGCACTGTGGCGGCTCGATTGGCCCATGCCATGGGGGCCACGGTCAAAGTGTTTGACTC
>JALQUY010000349.1 GCA_023260615.1 Schleiferiaceae bacterium | reverse complement strand
GCCGGTGAGGTCGGCGGACACGTGGTAGTCCTTGTCCTTCTTGAAGGCGTTGTTGCGGGTGTAGCACCAGAGGACGGTGGCCATGCCGAGCTCGTGGGCCTGCTGGAAGGCGTGGGAGACCTCGATGATCTGGCGGTTGGTCTCGGCGGAGCCGAAGTAGATCGTCGCGCCGACGGCGGCGCAGCCCATGTCGGCGGCCTGCTTCAGGGTGCCGTACATCACCTGGTCACCGACGTTGGGGTAGGTGAGCAGCTGGTTGTGGTTGATCTTCACCATGAAGGGGATCTTGTGCGCGTAGCGGCGGGAGACGCTGCTGAGCACGCCGAAGGTCGAGCAGACCGCGTTGCAACCGCCTTCGATGGCGAGCTTCACGATGTTCTCGCCGTCGAAGTAGATCGGGTTCTTGGCGAAGGAGGCGCCGGCGGAGTGTTCGATGCCCTGGTCGACCGGGAGGATCGAGACGTAGCCGGTGTTGGCGAGGCGGCCGGAGCCGTAGAGGCGCTGCAG
>JALQUY010000348.1 GCA_023260615.1 Schleiferiaceae bacterium | reverse complement strand
ATAATCCGATGGTAATGGCTGCAATACAAAAAAATATACTAGAACACATTTCAATTATGGCTCAAGAACAAGTACAATTAGAGTTTAGAGAGCAAATGCAACAAATGATGATGCTTCAACAACAAGCAGCAATGAATCCACAAGCACAACAACAGCTACAACAGCTAACAAATCAGGTTGAAGCAAGAAAAGCAGTGTTAATTGCTGAAATGACAGAGGAATACATGAAAGAAGAGAAGAAAATTACGTCACAATTTGACAATGATCCTCTTCTAAAACTAAAATCACGTGAAGTTGACCTTCGAGCGATGGAAAATGAGCGTAAAAAGATGAATGACGAGGCAACTCAAGACCTAAACAGAGCAAAATTGATGCAAGCACAAGAAATTGCTGAAGATAAAATGGATCAGAACGAAGATTTAGCAAAATTACGTGCTGGTGTTAGTCTTGCAAAGACTGGAGTGCAACAAGCAGCTATAAAAATAGACGATTAATATGCCATTAAAC
>JALQUY010000347.1 GCA_023260615.1 Schleiferiaceae bacterium | reverse complement strand
ATGGAAATCGCAGCCGTCTATGCGATTGCCGAATTGGCGCAAGCCGAGCAAAGCGAAGTGGTGGCTGCTGCGTATGCGGGCGAGAAACTGGTGTTTGGCCCCGAGTACCTGATTCCCAAGCCCTTTGATCCCCGCTTGATGATGAAGATTGCGCCTGCGGTGGCCAAAGCGGCCGCCGACAGTGGCGTGGCAACACGTCCGGTTCAAGACATGGAGGCCTACATCGAAAAGCTGCAAGGCTTTGTGTATGCGTCGGGCTCCATCATGAAGCCGATTTACGCCGCCGCCAAACGCGCCACCAAAAAACGCGTGTGCTACGCCGAGGGCGAAGAAGAACGCGTGTTGCGCGCGGTGCAAATCGTGGTGGACGAAGGTTTGGCCCATCCCACCCTGATTGGTCGCCCGGCCGTGATTGCCAAACGGATCGAGAATTTCGGCCTGCGTCTCAAAGAGGGCGTGGATTACCAGGTGGTCAATGTCGAGCAAGACCACCGCTACCGCGATTTCTGG
>JALQUY010000346.1 GCA_023260615.1 Schleiferiaceae bacterium | reverse complement strand
TTCGTTCCCTTTGGAGCCTACTCGTTTTCACTTTGTTGTCTGTGTCGCCTGTTTTGGCCCAAAGTTGGGTCAACGTGGACGGGTGTGCGGGCGTAACGTTCCGAGACAATGGCAATGGAGGCGCTTCCTCTTGCCCTGGCCAACCTGGTGTTGCCATCGCGCCCAACTTTGTAGGAACGGCATATGCCACACCACCGGCGGGTTCTAAGACGGGCAACATTCGCATGAATTGGACGTCATTAACAGGAACGGTATTCCCACCTGCTATCACGGCGATTTATGAAAGTGTCAGCGGCGGTGCGGCTACCTTGACCAGCATTGAAGTGGGCCCAGCCTCCGCCCAAGGCCAAGTGGCTGCTGGCGAGTTTGGATACTGCTTCTATTCGTCGACCAACTACAACTTGCAAAATGCGCAGACGCTCATTTTTGAATTGACAGATCCGCAGTCCGGAGACATTTTTGGCTATTGTGCCTATGATTTTACGACGAATCCACCCACAGCCACAAGTTTG
>JALQUY010000345.1 GCA_023260615.1 Schleiferiaceae bacterium | reverse complement strand
CATGCATGTTGCGAACACTGAATATACTCTCTATCTTCTTCTGATAACACAGACCAAAACTTGCTGATGTTGAGAGTGTGTTCATATACTTCTTCTGCATGATCTAAATGGTAATTGCTCTCCATCCAGGCTTGCAATTGATCCATTCTATCATTAATCTTCTCTCTAAGGTTCAAACTTTCCCTCTAAAATATGGAGCTCCAGGACGGATTCGAACCGCCGACCTACTGATTACAAATCAGTTACTCTACCAACTGAGTTACTGGAGCATTTGTTCATATATTTAGCAGTCATTATATCAGCATCATTATTTTTTGTCAACGGTTTTTTTACCCATTAAATAGTATTACGACATTAAATACTATTATGGACTTCTTATCTTTTTCCCACGGACAGACTCAATCTAAACTTTGGTTATGTGAAACCATCGAACAATATATACCCAAAAATGCTGTAGTAGCAGTACCCGGATGCTGGTATAATATGTTAGGATTTATGCTTTTAACTCGTAAC
>JALQUY010000344.1:271-514 GCA_023260615.1 Schleiferiaceae bacterium | reverse complement strand
ATAAACAATACAAAGAAACCACTGCTAAAGTGGTAGTAGGTAGTTTGGTTAAGCTTAAAAAGAATTATCAGGTAGGAACGGTACTGGAAATTAGGGGTAAAAGAGCCATTGTTCAGATAGGCCAGCTCCCCATCAATGTAGACCTCGCAGACCTTTCTGTGGTCGAAAAACTCCCAGATTTGCCAAAATAACGCCCTCAAAGTCAATAAAATAGGGTGTTTCAGATTTTTTTTACTTTTTTTT
>JALQUY010000344.1:0-261 GCA_023260615.1 Schleiferiaceae bacterium | reverse complement strand
AAGATACATGGTACTCCATTATTTAGCTGATTTGTTTAAGGGAATAAAAAGGCAATATTTTTTGTATAATTCGGTTTCCTATCCTACATTTGCCGCGGAGAGATGGCAGAGCGGTCGAATGCGGCGGTCTTGAAAACCGTTGACTGTTACAGGTCCGGGGGTTCGAATCCCTCTCTCTCCGCATTAAGAATCAAATGCCCCTTTCAGGGGCATTTTTCATTGAAGGAGCTTTGGACGTTTACGTTCGAAAGCGGCTGAAAT
>JALQUY010000343.1 GCA_023260615.1 Schleiferiaceae bacterium | reverse complement strand
AACCCCAAGTTGACCGTGTCAAGCGCGGCGTCGACGTGTTGGTGGCCACACCGGGTCGCCTGCTCGACCTGCAAGGCCAAGGCCTGCTCGACTTGTCGAGCATTGAAATTTTGGTTTTGGACGAAGCGGACCGAATGCTCGACATGGGATTTATCCATGACGTGAAGAAAGTCTTGGCCTTGGTGCCAAAAGAAAAGCAAAGCTTGCTCTTCTCCGCCACTTTCAGCGATGAAATTCGCGACTTGGCTGCCACGCTGTTGAAGAACCCCCAAAGCATTCAAGTCACGCCCAGCAACACCACGGTGCAACGCATCTCTCAAGTGATCCATCCTGTGGGTCGCGGTAAGAAAAAAGAAGTGCTGGTCCACATCATCAATAAACACAATTGGAGCCAAGTGCTGGTGTTCACCCGCACCAAGTTTGGCGCCAACAATGTGGCCGACTATTTGACCAAGAATGGCATCAAAGCCATGGCCTTGCACGGCAACAAAAGTCAGACGGCGCGCACACAAGCAT
>JALQUY010000342.1 GCA_023260615.1 Schleiferiaceae bacterium | reverse complement strand
ATCATCGATAGTCACTTGCTTCAAGATGCGCTCATCAGGATTCATAGTAGTATCCCAAAGCTGCTCCGCATTCATTTCCCCAAGCCCCTTGTAGCGCTGGATACCAACACCGGAACCGGCATCACCACCAAACTCTTGAGCAATCTGATCGCGTTGCTTATCATCCCAAGCATAGGCTTGCTTCGCGCCTTTCTTCACCAAATACAATGGTGGAGTAGCGATATACACGTAGCCCAATTCTACCAACTCACGCATGTAGCGGAAGAAGAAGGTCAAGATCAACGTTGAAATGTGGCTACCGTCCACATCGGCATCCGTCATGATCACAATCTTGTGGTAGCGTAATTTGGCAATGTTTAGAGCTTTGCTATCCTCTTCTGTTCCTACACTAACCCCTAAGGCAGTGTACATGTTCTTGATTTCTTCGTTTTCAAACACCTTGTGAGAAATTGCTTTCTCTACGTTCAAGATCTTACCACGAAGCGGAAGAATGGCTTGGAAATTACGGTCGCGACCTTGTTT
>JALQUY010000341.1 GCA_023260615.1 Schleiferiaceae bacterium | reverse complement strand
TCCGCGCCGAAGTGCCGTTGTCCGAAATGTTTGGCTACTCGACGTCATTGCGCTCAATGTCTCAAGGTCGTGCAACGTACACCATGGAATTCAAGCACTACTCTGAAGCGCCTCGTAACGTGTCTGAAGCCATCATGGCCTCACGCGCGAAATAAGGCGATTTAGCGTTTTTTCCTGTCTGCGATGTCATGCCACCGTGTGCCCGTGCGCGGTGATCAAGCAATGATGTGCAGACGTAAAACCAGACACGGGCATGTTCATTAAATTGGAGTTTTTAAAATGGCAAAAAGCAAATTCGAACGTACCAAGCCCCACGTGAACGTGGGCACGATTGGTCACGTTGACCACGGTAAAACCACGCTGACAGCGGCGATCACGACTGTTTTGGCGGCCAAGTTTGGCGGCGAAGCACGTGCTTACGACCAGATCGACGGCGCGCCAGAAGAGAAGGCCCGTGGTATCACGATTAACACCGCTCACGTTGAGTACGAGACGGCTAACCGTCACTACGCGCACGTTGACTGCC
>JALQUY010000340.1 GCA_023260615.1 Schleiferiaceae bacterium | reverse complement strand
GATGCTGTAGAAATTGGCCCCAGATTCCCCCACCGTGTAACTTCCAAACTCGCTGAAAATATTCGGCTCAGGAACACTGGCATGATCACACATAGTTTTGATTTGAGAAATAATTTCCTCGGCCATGTATTCGTAATCGAAGTCCATCCCAAGACTTGTTTTGATAGGGAATCCACCACCAATATTCAAGCTGTCCAGCGTAGGACAAATGCGCTTAAGGTCGATGTAGACCATCACACATTTGCGCAATTCGTTCCAGTAGTAAGCCGTGTCTTTGATGCCCGTATTGATGAAGAAGTGCAACATCTTCAGCTCGGCCAAATCATTATCGGCAATTTTAGTCTTGTAAAAATCCACGATATCGCGGTACCCGATGCCTAATCGGGAGGTGTAGAATTCAAACTTTGGCTCTTCCTCCGAAGCGATGCGGATGCCCACCTTGGCTTTATGCTCTAGACGTGAGGTCAATTCTTCCAATTCCTCCACGTGGTCAATCACGTTGATGGTATTGCGATGGCCGTCATTGATC
>JALQUY010000033.1 GCA_023260615.1 Schleiferiaceae bacterium | reverse complement strand
AGCGGCTGGAATATGCGCTAGTTAAAGGCATCACTGAATTCATTGAGGTTGATACCGAAGAAGCTCGACAAGCTGCAGATCGTCCCATCGAGGTGATTGAAGGCCCACTCATGGCCGGTATGAATACCGTTGGCGACCTATTCGCCGAGGGCAAAATGTTTTTACCCCAGGTGGTGAAATCCGCACGCGTGATGAAGCAAGCCGTAGCATTCTTGCAGCCCTACATTGAGGAAGAGAAGCAGGCCGCCGCCGGCAATAATGGCAAAATTTTGCTCGCCACAGTGAAGGGTGATGTCCACGACATCGGTAAGAACATCGTCAGTGTGGTGCTGCAGTGCAACAACTACGAAGTCATTGACCTAGGTGTGATGGTGCCGCCTCAAAAGATTTTGGACGCCGCGGTGGCCCACAATGTCGACATCATCGGTCTGAGCGGCCTGATTACCCCCTCGCTGGATGAGATGGTCTTCCTGGCCTCCGAAATGAAGCGCCAAGGATTGCGCCAGCCCCTGCTCATCGGCGGGGCGACGACGTCTCGGGCGCACACGGCGGTGAAGATTCAACCTGTTTTGGACAGTCCCGTCGTGCACGTAAACGATGCGTCGCGTTCCGTTCCGGTGGTGCAAAAACTGCTGGGATCCGAAGCGGCCGAATACGTGGCGGAGGTGCGCAGCGACTACGACCGATTGGCCGAACAGTATGCCAACCGCAGCAGCCAGCGGAATTTTATGCCCATCGCCTCGGCCCGAGCACAGCGCGTCCAGCCCAACTTTGCAATTAAAGCACCCGCTCCTGCGGCCTATGGTGTCTTCCCGCTGCACGACTACCCCTTGGCGGATTTGGTTCCGTACATCGATTGGACGCCCTTCTTTATGGCTTGGGACCTTCACGGCAAGTACCCCCGAATTTTGGAGGATCAGGTGGTGGGCGAACAGGCCCAAAAACTCTTCGCCGACGCCCAGCAGATGCTGCAGCAAATGGTTGCCGAAAAATGGCTCCGGGCCGAAGGTGTTTACGGCTTCTTCCCGGCACGCCAAGACGGCGACGACATCGTGGTGACGGACAGCGAGGCGGTCGATCACCGCTTCCTAACCCTGCGCCAGCAAGGCCAAAAGAAGGAAGGCTTGCCTTACGCGGCCTTAGCGGATTACATCGACCCTGATGGCAATGACACCTTAGGTCTTTTCGCGGTGACCACCGGCCACGGCGTGGACGAGCGCGTCCAAGCGTTTGAAGCGGAGCAGGACGACTACAGTGCGCTCATGCTAAAGGCCTTAGCAGACCGCTTGGCGGAAGCCTTTGCGGAGCATTTGCACGAACGCGTTCGGAAAGAATTCTGGGGATACGCGGCCCAAGAAACCCTCACCAATGAGGCCTTGATTGCGGAGGCTTACCAGGGCATTCGGCCCGCGCCGGGCTATCCGGCCTGCCCCGACCACCTGGAAAAAGACCTGCTCTTTCAACTTTTGGACGTGGAAAAGCATGCGGGCATCCATCTGACCGAACACAAAGCCATGTACCCCACGGCGGCGGTGAGCGGTTACTATTTCGGGCACCCGGAAGCCAAGTACTTCGGCCTGGCAAAAATTGACCAGGACCAATTAAACGATTACGCCGAGCGACGCGGAATTACCACCGAGGAAGCCGCCCGCTGGCTCAGCCCCCTTTTAGACCTCTGATTGCATGAAAGTCATTGACCACATTGCCGCTGCGGAAGGAAAAACGCTCTTCTCCTTCGAAATTCTGCCTCCATTGAAAGGCACGCGCATTGATGAATTGTTTGGCACGATCGAACGCCTCATGGCCTTTGGGCCCAAGTTTGTGGACGTCACCAGCCACCGCGAGGAATTCATGTACAAGAAGCGCGAAAACGGTTTGCTCGAGAAAGTGCACACCCGCAAGCGCCCAGGAACAGTGGGCATTTGTGCGGCCATCCAAAACCAATTCAAAGTCGACACTGTCCCCCACGTGATTTGCGGCGGTTTCAGCCGAGAAGAGACCGAATACGCCCTTATCGACCTGCACTATTTGGGCATCGACAACGTGCTGGTCCTTCGCGGCGACGCCCTTAAAGCCGAAGGCGCTTTCAAGCCGGAACCCCATGGCCATACCTACGCCATTGACTTGCTCAAGCAAGTGGTGGACCTCAACCACGGCCGCTACCTCCACGACGAAGTGGAGAATTCCAACCCTAGCAATTTCTGCATTGGGGTCGCGGGCTATCCCGAAAAGCACTTTGAAGCCCCAAGCCTCAAAACGGACATCAAACACCTCAAAGCCAAGGTGGATGCAGGTGCCGAATACATCGTTACCCAAATGTTCTTCGACAACCAGCACTACTTCGACTTTGTCGCCAAGTGCCGCGCTGCGGGTATCAACGTCCCCATTATCCCAGGTTTGAAGCCCATTGCCACAGCCTCACAGCTGGCGACGATTCCCCGCAATTTCCACCTAAACCTACCAGACGATTTGGTGGATGCGGTCGAAGGGGCCAAAACACCCGCCGCCGTCAAGGAAGTAGGCATCGAATGGTGCATCGCCCAGTCCAAAGAGCTCATGGCCAAGGGCGCCCCCGTCCTCCATTACTACACGATGGGCAAGGCCGATGCGACCGAAAAAATCGCCTCTGCACTTTTTTAATCTGCATCGATTTTTTGGGGTAAAAATGAACTGCATGAACGGTTCCAGGGTTCTTTACGCATACCTTCGTAGCTATGTCCGAAATCCGCTTCCGCGCCCCGCGCTTCGCTCCTAAAGCAGGCCAGCCTTTTTACCAGGAATTGACCAAACGCGTCAATGCCTACTTTGAGCAAAACAACATTAGCCCCAAAGGCAATGCCAAGCTCTATGTGAAGACCGGCGTTTTGATCGGCGGCTTCTTAGCGGCCTACCTTGGATTGGTCTTGGCTGCTCCTGGCTTTGAGGTGGCATGGATGCTCTGGTTGGCTCTAGGCTTGCTCACCGCGGCCATTGGCTTCAACATCATGCACGATGGTGCCCACGGAAGTTTTTCCAAGCACAATTGGCTCAATGAAATGGCAGGACACAGTGTCAATTTTTTAGGGGCGAGCATCCTCATGTGGAAGACCAAGCACAACACCGTGCACCACACCTTTACCAACATTGAAGGGGTGGACGATGACATCGATGCGGGCGCCATGTTGCGCATGGCTCCCAGCCAAGAGCGCCGAGGGTTCCACCGCTTTCAGCACCTGTATTTTTCGGCATTGTACGCCTTGCTGTATATCTATTGGGTCGTTTACACAGACTACAAGAAGTATTTTTCTGGGAAGGTGGGCCAAGTACCCATTCCCAAATTGACCCGCTTTCAGCACATCAGCTTTTGGGCGTGGAAGGCCTTGCATTTGGGCCTTTTCGTTGGGTTGCCCATGTGGAAATTAGGATTCCTTCCCTGGCTTGGCGGATTCATGCTCATGGGCATGTCGGCGGGCTTTGTTTTGTCCATCGTCTTCCAATTGGCACACGTTGTTACGGAAGCGTCCTTCACCCCCTATGTGCATGGCGAGACCTTGGAAACTGAAGACGAATGGGCGATTCACCAGATTAAGACCACTGCGAATTTTGCTACGAAGAGCCGTTTTCTCACGTGGTTTTTGGGTGGTCTGAATTTCCAAGTGGAGCACCACTTATTCCCGCGGATCAGCCATGTGCACTATCCGGATTTGGCCAAAATTGTGAAGCAAACATGCGATGAGTTCAATGTAACCTATACCGAATTCAAAACCTTCGCAAGCGCAGTCCGCTCGCACGTCCAACATCTCCGGATGATGGGCCAGATGGCGTAAGCTTTCGCTGCGCGAAAGCGTTTGGAGGCTGGGGAGTGCGGGCGTTTGGAGGCGTTGAGTTTCTTATGCCCTACGCCATGTTTGGGCTGCACGCAGCACCAAGCTCACGATGTAAATCACTAGACCGTACAGGGTGGTAGTGAGGCTGACTTTGAGGCCGCCTGCAATCAAGCCTTCACCAGCCGCTTCGCCCATTGCTTCTTCGAACCCTTCAAGGACCGAAAATGCCTGGTAAAGCCCAATCAGTTGACCAAGCACTCCAACAGCGAGTGCCAACAGACCAAGCTCTTTCAGCGGTCCTCCTTTCCAAGCCGTCCACAAAACGCCTAGAAGCAAGAGGGTTAAAATGCTCATGAAAAGTGGGCCGCCTTGGTAAAAAAGATCCATCATGGTGGTGTGGGATTTTGGGGTTAGCTAGGTTGAAAGTTAGGGCATAGAAACTGCAGAATCCTTCTGGGGTGAAAACGTGGAACCCCGAAATTCAGCCCTCTAGCCCTCTAGCCCTCTAGCCCTCTAGCTCTTAATTGGAGATATACAACGCAACCCCGTCATACCCCACTTGGTAGGGCTTTAGTCCCCAGGTAGTCGTGCCGTCCATGGCGGAGCCGTCAAAGAGCAAGAAGGACTGGTCGTCGCAGGGGCATTTGGCCGTTAAATTATCAACTAACAGAAGGGTGCCGCAGGTGCCGGAGACGTGATTCGGGCAGCAGAGATCGTAGACCCCAAAATCGTTGGCATCTCCGTAATTCGTTCGGCGGTATATGACAATGCCTCGGTACCCCAAATTGGGGAAGGCCACGGAACCTCCGACGAATTGTAAGTCGTAGGCAGAGGGCGTATTGAGGTAGATCGTTTCGTTTACAGGCGCATAGGGCACAGGGTGACGCGAACTGCTTCCATCACAGGCAATTAGGAGTGCCAAAAATGCGATATAGGGCAGCGCTGTCTTCATTTTGTACAAATCTACAGGCAATTAACGCCCAATCGCAGGATATATTGGTTATTTTCGTGACTTGTATCTTCTGTGGATACCCTACAACACGACCTAAACGCACAACTTATGCGCATTCGATTTGGAGTACTCATGCTCGCTTTGGCCTTGGCGTTCAGCGCCCAAGCCCAACGTCCAGGACAGTTGCGAGGAACCGTTACTGACAAGAAAAGCGGGGAAGAGCAATATCAAGCCATCGTCCGAGTTCTTTCGGGAGGCTATGAAATTGCCAAAGGCACGACCGACTTTGATGGCAACTACAACATCAACCCGGTTCAACCTGGTACCTACACGCTTTCTTGTGAGGCTTTTGGCTACAACAAGTCCACTTTAACCGGTGTGACCATTGACGGGGGCCGCATCACCAACATTGATTTTAAGCTGACCTCCGCGGACGTCATTTTGGGTGAAGTCGAAGTAACAGCCTCCTACGAAGCGCCTTTGATTGAAAAGGGTAAGACGTCTGTTACGTTTGGTACCGAACAGATCCGGAATTTGGCAACCCGCGGTGTTGGGGGCGTTTTGGCCTTGACCTCTGGCGTTGTTCAGGACGAAGGTTCGGGTGCTTCGTACTTCCGTGGTGGCCGTTCGGACGCCAACGTGGTCTTCATTGACGGTGTGAAAGTGCGTGGCGATATCAACCTACCCCGTGAAGCTATCCAGACGACAGAAATTATCACCGGCGGTGTACCTGCCAACTACGGTGACGTGACGGGCGGTGTAATCTCAACGACGACGCGTGGTCCCTCACCCCGATTCTTCGGAACAGCGGAATATGTAACCTCCGCCATTTTTGATCCCTACAACTACCACTTGGGTGGTTTGACCATCGGTGGACCTCTTTTGCGCAACAAGGAGACGGAAGCGCCTATCGTGGGATACCTTTTCTCAGCGGAAGTGCAGCACAATGGCGACGGCCGTCCTTACTCGGTACCCGTTTACAAGGTGAAGGATGACGTTTTGGCTCAATTGGAGGCACATCCCTTGCTTCCTACCGCTGCCGGTTTGGGTACGATTCGCGCGGCCGAGTTGCTTCGCACAGACGATTTGGAAACAGTGAACAGCCGCCTCAATGTGGCAACAAACGGCATCCGTGCCACCGGAAACATCAATATCAAAACGAGCAAGAAGACCAACTTGGTCATTGGCGCACGTTACAACCAAGGATTTGGCCGCAACTCCAGCTTCTCCAATTCTTTGATGAACTGGAAGAACAATGGTGCCTTCAACAGCCAAGATTTCTCAACCTACGTTCGCTTCACCCAACAGTTTGGTGGTGCAGGGGAAGATGCAGAATCGCTCATCAAGAATGCCTACTACACCATCCAGGTAGACTACACGCGCAACTTGGATCGTGGTTTTGATCCTCGCCACGGTAGCAACATTTTCCGATACGGCCACGTGGGTACTTTTGAAACCCAACGCACGTCCTTCTATGGATTTGGGACGGACGAAAAGACCGGCATCACCGCGTTCCGCAAATTGCTGGACTTGGATACGGCCGTTGTGTTCACACCGAGCGAATACAACCCCATTTTGGCGAACTACACGTCTTCGTATTACGAGTTGGTAGCTTCTGGCCAAATCAACAACCAAATCAACAACCTGACCAATATCCAGCAGGGTGGTGGCTTGTTGAACGGTCAAGGACCTTCCAGCATCTACAGCTTGTTTGGCAACGTGGGCGCCCTACAAACCAATTACAGCTACAGCCAGGCCGAGCAGTTCCGTATCACGGCGTCTACCAACTTTGACATCGGTGGTCACTCTTTGATCGCGGGCTTGGAATACGAGCAACGCTTTGACCGCTCGTTCGGTGTGGCGGGTAGCAGCCTCTGGTTGCTCATGCGCAACTTGCAGAACGACCACATGAAAGAATTGGACACGGAAAACCCCATTTTGGTGTACCGCGATGGCGTTTTCCAAGATACCATTAACTACAACCGCGCATTGGACTTGAATAAGCCACGTACGTTTGACCGCAAACTGCGCGAAGCTTTGGGTCTAGACCCCAATGGTGCGGACCAAGTTCTCTTGGATGTGGACAACATCAACCCCGATGACTTGATGTCGTACGGCGGTTTGAGCCTGTTCTCCGCTCAGGAATTGCTCAACTTTGGTGCAAGCTCCTACGTAAACTACTACGGCTACGACTACACGGGCAACCTGTTGAATTACAACCCCAGCTTGACCGATTTCTTCAAGCAAAAGGACAAGGATGGCAACCGCACCTACCCCATGGCGGCATTCCAACCTATCTACATGGCCGGTTACATTCAGGATCAGTTCCTCTTCAATGACCTCTTCTTTAACGTAGGGGTGCGTGTCGACCGTTTCGACGCTAACCAACCCGTACTGAAGGATCCCTTCACGCTTTATTCGAGCCGAACCGTAGCCGATGTGCGCGCGATGGGCGGCCTCGAAGGTTCCGACATTCCCGAATCTATGGGCGACGGCTACGTGGTGTATGTAGACAACATCAAGAACCCCAAGCGCATCGTGGGCTACCGCAATGGATTTGATTGGTTCAATGCAGACGGCTCTCCCCAAGCGAATCCCACCATCATCGCCAACTTGAGCGGCGGTCAGGCCAAGCCTTGGATTTTCGAAGAGAACTTTACGGACCAGAACAACCCTGACCAGCCCGTTCTCAGCGAAAAGAGCTTCAAGGACTACACGCCCCAGGTCACGGTTTCTCCTCGTATCTCTTTCCAGTTCCCCATTTCCGATGAGGCCGAATTCTTCGCCCACTACGACCTGTTGGTACAGCGTCCAAGTGCCGGACTTTCTCGCTTCAATCCGGTGAACTACGTGAACTTGGAGTACGGGTCAGCCACTTTGCCTAACCCTGATTTGTTGCCCCAGAAGTTGACGGAATACGAAATCGGTTTCCGCCAAATGTTGGGCGAGCGCTCCGCGCTGAAAGTGAATGCCTTCTACCGCGAATACCGCGATTTGATCCAAACCGTTTCGGTGACGGAAGCCTATCCCACCACCTACGTGATGTACGGCAACCGCGACTTTACGACCGCAAAGGGCTTCAGCTTCCAGTACGACTTGCGCCGTACCGGTAATGTCATGATGAATGCCCAGTACTCCTTGTCCTTTGCAGATGGTACCGGTTCCGGTGCAAACTCTGGTTTGGCCTTGGCGCGTTCTGGCCAACCGAACTTGCGCTACATCCAGCCTTTGGACTTTGACCAGCGTCATACCTTCTCTGGAAACTTGGACTTCCGTTACGGCAAGGGAACAGACTACAATGGTCCTGTCATCAAGAACAAGCGCATCTTTGAAAATGCTGGTATCAACCTCTTGGGTACGGCTAGCTCAGGCTTCCCCTACTCACGTCGCGTACGCGCCTACTCCTTGACCGAAAGTGCTTCTCCCATCGTGGGTGTACTCAACGGTTCTCGCAAGCCCTGGCAGTACAAGATTGACTTGACGGCGAACAAAGTATGGTACTACGCCAAAGGAAAGAAGAGTGTAGAAGTTTACATGCAGGTGTTGAACGTTTTGAATACGGCCAACGTCCTGAACATCTACCCCTTCACGGGTTCTGCCACCGACGATGGCTATCTGTCTTCTTCCCGTGGACAGCAGGCCATCTTGTTCACCACCAATGCACAGTCGTTTGCTGACTTGTACAATGTGAGCATGGTGAACCCCTTCAATTTCTCTATTCCTCGTCAAATCCGCCTGGGCGTTCGCCTTGGCCTGTAAAAGATTGAATTCCGAATTCCTATGAAGAAGATTCTATTTGGTTTAGCATGGGTAGCCACAGCAGCTACCGTCGTGGCTCGCCCAGATGTCAATGTTTCGGGAGGCTCTAATGGTCGCTCCAACAAGACGGTGGAGGAACTTTGCCAGCCTGCTCGTGCGCAGACGGACTTGAACATCAACAACGTTCGTGCTACCATCCTTGGGGGTGGCGACATGTGGTGGGACCTGAATACCGCGCGTTACGAAGTACCCAAGGGAGGCGGCAAGCACTCCATGTTTGCGGGTGCCTTGTGGCTGGGCGGCCTGGACGAAGGTAACCAGCTGAAATTGGCGGCTATGACCTACCGTTCACGTGGTGTAGACTACTGGCCTGGCCCTCTCTCCACCGATGGTTTGGCATCTGTGAACAAAGAAATTTGTGACAAATACGACAAGCAATGGACCATCACGCGCGAGCAAGTGGAACTCCACCGCGCTTGGTTGTTGTGTAAGAACGACCCAGATTGCGATGTAGCCGACAAGTTCCCCGGCTACGAAGGCAGTATTCCAGATATCATTTTGGAATGGCCCGCACACGGTGCTGAGGGAGAATTGCCCTACCAATTGGCTCCCTTCATCGACCTTGATGGCGACCAGCGCTACGACCCCTTGGAGGACTATCCTGCGTACGATTTGGACCGTCAGTTTGACTGCCGTCGCAAAGAGACCGATGTCCTTTACGGTGACCAAACCATCTGGTGGGTCTACAATGACCGTGGTAACATTCACACGGAGACGTCTGCAGGTGCTCTTGGTTTCGAGATTCGTGCGCAAGCTTTTGCATTCGCGACGAACGACGAGATCAACAACATGACGTTCAACAACTACCGTATCATCAACAAGTCTACCTTCCGTCTGACCAATACGTATTTCTCAACGTGGTTTGACCCGGATTTGGGCAACTACTTGGACGATATCATCGGCTGTGACATCCCCCGCGGTTTGGGCTATTGCTACAACTCGGATTTGAACGACGAAGGTCCTTTGGGCTATGGTCTAAACCCCCCTGCGGTTGGTTTTGACTTCTTCCAAGGTCCATTTGCAGACTATTTTGACGGCCTGGATAACGACCGTGACGGTTGTATTGACGGTGTACGTGATGACAATGGCGACTGTCAGGCTGAGAACCCAGTGACTGGCGTGAATGAGCGTATCATCATGTCCGGCTTCATGTACTACAACAATACCGGATCAGCGTTCTCTGGAAACCCCAACACCGCTGCAGAATTCTACAACTTCATGCAGTCTCGTTGGAAGAATGGCAACCCCTTGGTGGTGGAGACCCCTTCCGGTCCCGGTAACCCCGCGAATGGTGACGGCTTTACGGCAGACGGTTCTGGTTTGAAGACCTTGTTTGCTTACCCTGGTGACACCTACGACACCACGGGCAACAGTGCTCCAACGGCATCTCAAAACTGGTACGAGTCTCCCAACAACTCGGAGGACAAGCGAGGCCTGCACAACGCTGGACCCTTCTCTTTGGCACCAGGTGCGTTGAACTTCATTACCACGGGTGTGGTTTGGGAGCGCGACTACAACAAGGCTGACCTCTTCGCGTCGGTAGAGAAAATTTTGATTGCCGACGACAAGGCCCAAAACTTGTTCGACAACTGTTTCCAAATCTTGAACGGTCCCGATGCTCCTGACATGGAGATTCAAGAGTTGGATCGCGAGTTGGTCATTATGTTGAGCTACCGCGAAGGGCAAAACAACCAACACTTGGACTACGAAGAGGTAGATCCGCTGATTCCTTTTGCGGACAACACGTTCAAGTTTGAAGGCTTCCAAGTCTTCCAAATGGCCAATGCCAATGCCTCTGTAGGTGACCGCTACGACCCCAACCAAGCACGTTTGGTGGCGCAGTGTGACATCAAGAACGGCGTAGCGCGTTTGATCAACTGGGATTTGGACCCAGATTTGGAGCTTCTGATTCCGCAAGACATGACCCTTCAATCAGGCGATGACGGTATCAAAATGAGCTTCCACATCAAGGAGGACGCCTTTGCAACGGGTACGGACCGTCGTTTGGTGAACCACACGCCTTACTACTTTACGGTGGTAGCGTATGCCTACAACGAGTATGAGCCTTTCGATCAGGTGATGCATCCCAACGGTCAGCGCAAGCCTTTCTTGGCGGGCCGTAACAACGTGAAGAAGTACGAGGGCATCCCCCACTTGGTGGATTCTGAAGCGGGTGGCACCATCCAAAACTCCACCTATGGCTATAGCCCCATCATTACGCGTATTGAGGGTATGGGCAACGGCGGAACAGCGCTTGAGTTGGATGAGGCTTCGCACGATGCGATCGTCAACAACTTTGTGCTTAGCCACCCCACGTACAAGTCCGGCTACGGACCTGTCAATGTGAAAGTGGTAGATCCGTTGAATGTTCCTGCAGGCAACTTCAAATTGCGCTTTGACGGCGTCGGTGCATCAGCCAATTGGCAGATTGAAGACGGCGCTGGCAATGTGATTGCCACCTCGATGACGTCGCTCTCCTTCATCAACGAGCAAATCATTCCTGAATTGGGCTTGAGCGTGGAAATCCGCGACCAGGAGAATCCAGGCAACGATCCGGACAATGAGCGCAATGCGGGTATCCTGGAGTCTGGTATCGAATACGACGACCCCACGCAGACCTGGTTATCCGGTGTGAAGGACAACGATGACTACGGTCCTCGCAACTGGATTTTGGCGGGCGGCAACGATGTATCGAGCAAGCCAGGATCCTACTACCGCGATTATCCCAACGATCCCAAGTCTTTGTTTACGAATATCGTAGGCGGCACGTGGGGTCCCTTCTCCTACGTGAGCTACTTGGGCCGCGGCTACGATGCGGGCAACAACATTTACGGCATGGGTCCAGCGGATTCTTCGCAGTCAGCATTCTCGGCCCGAATGAACCCCCGCGATCTCCATTCGGTGGACATCGTCTTCACCAAGGACCACACCAAGTGGACCCGCGTTCCCGTTCTCGAAATGGGTGAAGACCAAGATTTGACAGAAGGTTCTGTGCGCAAATGGCGTCTCCGCGCTGGTGCAAGCTGGGATAAGAACAACAATGGGGAGTTGGTGCGCAGCACGACCTCTACCGGCTGGTCTTGGTTCCCCGGCTACGCCATTGACATTGAGACGGGTACACGTTTGAATATGGCCTTCGGTGAGAATTCATGGATGGTAGGTGACAATGGCAACGATATGTTGTTTAACCCCACCAGCCGCATGTCTGTTTTCCCCTCAGATCCTGTAACCGGTGGATACAAGTTTGGAGGTCAGCACTACATCTATGTGTTCGGTCCTTACTTCCAGCAAGGCCTTTCCAAGTTGCCTCTGGATTATGCCGGCGCAGATGAGACGGCAAGTCCTTTGTACAACGAGTTGAACAACATGGGCCAAATCCTGAACCGCAACAAGGTCACCAAGAGCTTGATGTGGGTGAGTATCCCCTTGATGGATCCTCGCTTCGATGGCCGAGATCTCTACACCGACATGCCTTCTGATGCGCGCGTTCGCATTCGCATGGCACGTCCGTACGAGAAGTACGAAACGGACGGCACCAACAATAGCAATCCTTTGTACAACTTCAACACGAACAATGTGGCTACTGTCAAGGGCGACAATGTGGTGGCGACGAGTGCACTGGACAACATCCGCGTTGTGCCCAACCCATACTTCAGCTTATCGGCTTACGAACAGACCCAGCTGGACAATTTGGTGAAGATCACCAACCTTCCGGAAAACTGTTCGATTAGCATTTACTCCACAGATGGTGCCCTTGTGCGCTCATTGCGCAAAGCAAATACCGACACGTGGATGTTCTGGGATTTGAAGAACAACTATGGTGTGCCTATCGCTAGTGGGGTATACTTGATTCACATCGATGCTCCTGGTATCGGCGAGAAGGTGATCAAGTTCTTTGGAACACTCCGTCCGTTTGACCCAACTGGATTCTAAGACCTGACGAAATGATGAAAAAATCCATTGCAACGTTTGCCCTTTTGGCCGCTAGTGCAGCTGCCTTCGCAGGTAACCCTGTTCGTTCAGGATCTGCTGGTGCATCCGAACTCTTGATCAATCCTTGGGCGCGTACGGCCGCTTGGTCTGAAGGCAACACGGCCAATGTCATGGGCCTTGAGTCCCTCTATGGTAACATTGCTGGCCTCGCCTTTACGAATGGTTTGCAAACTGGCTTCTCAAACACTCAGTGGTTGGTGGGCAGTGGCATCCAATTGAATAGCGCTGCCTTTGCAACCCCCTCAGGCAACGAAGGGGTGTTGGGCATTCACGTGACCAACATGAACTACGGCCAAATTGAGGTGACCACCACGGAATTGCCCGATGGAGGGGCAGGGTATTTTAGCCCTGCGTCTACCATCATCGGAATCGGGTACGCGAAGAAGTTTACCCAGAGCATTTACGGTGGGGTGAACATCAAGATGTACAATTCGACGATCAGCAACTTGTCCGCAACGGGTGTATGCTTTGATGCCGGCGTTCAATACGTAACGGGTGCCGATCGTGATTTCCGATTTGGGATCACGTTGCGCAACATTGGACCTTCTTTTGGCTACAATGGCGATGGCATGGCCATCGTATTGCCTGTACCTACGGGGTCACATACGACTACGTTCGATAGCCGTACTGAGCAGTTCGAATTGCCCACGCAGTTGGCCATTGGCGCAGCGAAGCGTTTTGACCTCGACCCCAAGAACCGTTTGAACTTGGCAGGAAATTTCATTTCCAACTCGTTCAAAAAGGACCAGTTTACGGTGGGTGTTGAATTTGATCACAACGACATCTTCCAAGTGCGCGCTTCCTACGCAGCCTTTGACAACCGTTTTGACGGCTTGGCGACGGAAGCGTTCTCTGGTCCAGCTATGGGTTTTAGCGTAAATGCGCCCACTGGCGGAACCTCTAAATTGAACCTCAGCTACGCCTACCGATTGACGAACACGGCATTTGCAGGTGTTCACACTTTGGGTGCTACGTTGGTGCTCTAAGAA
>JALQUY010000339.1:256-536 GCA_023260615.1 Schleiferiaceae bacterium | reverse complement strand
ATTCGGAGAGTTCCATTTTGCACAAGAACGGTAGAAACATAACCTCTACCCTTGTCTAGGAAAGCCTCAACTACTGTACCTGAAGCCTCACGATTCGGATTAGCCTTCAGTTCTAAAAGTTCAGCTTCTAAAAGAACCTTCTCGAGAAGTTCATTCACCCCCTGACCTGTTTTAGCCGAGATGTCATGGGATTGTATTTTACCACCCCAGTCTTCTACTAAGAGATTCATAGCAGCAAGACCTTCTTTAATCTTATCCGGATTAGCGGTTGGACGATCTA
>JALQUY010000339.1:0-246 GCA_023260615.1 Schleiferiaceae bacterium | reverse complement strand
CCAGCAGCTTGTGCGTGGGCAATAGCTTCTTTCGTCTGAGGCATGATATCATCATCTGCCGCAACAACGATAATCGCGATATCTGTAACCTGTGCACCTCTAGCACGCATCGCCGTAAAGGCTTCGTGACCAGGGGTATCTAAAAACGATATTTTCTGACCGCTTTCAAGGGTTACACCGTAGGCACCGATGTGCTGGGTAATTCCCCCACTCTCACCAGCGATTACATTCTCTTTTCTGATATAG
>JALQUY010000338.1 GCA_023260615.1 Schleiferiaceae bacterium | reverse complement strand
GCAGCTGCCAGCGTGATGGCACCACCCTGGGTGCGAGGTTTGGTGCCCAAGGGAGGAATCCTGCTCAGGCCGTGTTCCTCAGAAGAGGCAAGACTACGCGCCATCGTGGCGACGGTAACAGCAGGGTACTTACCCACGCTGGTCTCACCACTGAGCATGACGGCATCTGCGCCGTCCAGCACGGCGTTGGCGACGTCGGAGGTCTCGGCGCGAGTCGGAACCGGCGCATCAATCATGGACTCCAGCATCTGGGTTGCGACAATGACAGGCTTAGCCATCTTGCGAGCGAACTCGATGGCTCGCTTTTGGACGATGGGAACGGTCTCGGGAGGCAGTTCAACACCCAAATCGCCGCGTGCGACCATGATGCCATCGAAGGCATCGACAATCTCCTCGAGAGCCTCCACGGCTTCGGGCTTTTCAATTTTGGCGATGATGGGGCAGGACCGACCCTCTTCCCTCATGATCTCCCGGACCCGATCAACATCCGCGGCGCTGCGAACGAAACTCAGGGCAACGTAGTCACACCCCAGACC
>JALQUY010000337.1 GCA_023260615.1 Schleiferiaceae bacterium | reverse complement strand
TGTTGTTAAAAGTAAAGCACCAGCACCGATTCAACCGATTCGGGGTGGCAAAAACATACCTGATGTGCCAATGGGTTCCGATGGGGTCTTTTACGGTACAGCAGCGCAATGGAAAGAGCTACGCCGAGCAGGGAAAATTCGGTAAACCTAATCTTTTTGAAAGAAACAAATGTCAAATACCTTGTTAACCATTAGCAAGATCACCAACGAAGCGTTGATGGTCTTGGAAAACGAGTTGACCTTCACTTCTGAAGTTGACCGTAACTATGATGACCAATTTGCCGTTACTGGCGCCAAAATTGGTAACACTGTGAACGTTCGCCGCCCTGGTCGTTTCATCGGTACTACTGGCCCTGCTTTGAACGTTGAAGACTTCAACGAAACTAGCGTTCCAGTTACCTTGTCAACACAGTTCCACGTTGACACACAATTCACAACTCAAGACTTGGCTTTGAGCTTGGATATGTTCAGCGATCGCGTGTTGAAACCAGCTATTGCAGCTATCGCCAACAAGATCGACCGTGACGGTTTGGCTAT
>JALQUY010000336.1 GCA_023260615.1 Schleiferiaceae bacterium | reverse complement strand
ATACAAAGAGTACATCGCTTAGTTCTTCACCCAAATCCTTGGCCTTATCACTGTCCTTCTCGCTTTGCTCGCCATAGCGGCGTGCAATGATTCGAGCTACTTCTCCTACCTCTTCGCTGAGCTGGGCCATGTTGGTCAGCTCATTGAAGTAACGGACACCATGATTTTCAATCCATTGGTGGACTTCCTCTTGCAGTTTGCCTAACGGCAAATCTGGATTACTATCGATGGGATCTAAGGCCATTATTCTTTGTTTTTTGAATCTATCCAAATGGTCACTGGGCCGTCGTTGACCAAGTGTACTTTCATATCGGCACCAAATTTACCTCCTTTTACGGGCAGGTCACTTTCCATCCACAAGTGTTCCATGAAATACTCATACAAGGGCTCACTGTGATGAGGTTTTGAGGCTTTGTAATAGCTCGGTCTATTGCCTTTTTTAGTACTGGCGTGTAAGGTGAATTGGCTAATGACCAAAAACTCCCCGCCAACCTCTTGCACGCTGAGGTTCATCACCCCGTCTTGATCGGGGAACAAG
>JALQUY010000335.1:263-539 GCA_023260615.1 Schleiferiaceae bacterium | reverse complement strand
GCACGGTGTGGGTCACTTCCGGGTGAAATTGCAATGCGTAGTAACCGCGGGCTTCGTCGGCCATGCCAGCGATCGGACAGCTGGGGGTCGATGCCATCACACTAAAGCCCGGCGGCATGTCGACTACCTTGTCGCCATGGCTCATCCAAACCTTCAACATCCCATGCCCTTCGGGGGTGGTGAAATCCGCAAGGTCGTTCAGCAACCGCGTGTGCCCGTGGGCGCGCACTTCGGCGTAGCCAAACTCGCGTGTCTGACCACTCGCGACTTTACCGC
>JALQUY010000335.1:0-253 GCA_023260615.1 Schleiferiaceae bacterium | reverse complement strand
GTGACTGCCAGACAGAATGACCCCCTTCAACATCCCATCTGCAGCGAAGGCTTTGACCCAATCGCTCGATACATCGCAAGGGTGAACCTCGCAATAGACGTGGGCCTCGCGCACACGGCGTGCAATCAGCTGGGTAACTTGAGAACCGAAGTCGAGGATGAGGATCTTTTGGTGAGACATAGACATAGGGGGTTGCACCGCGCCTCAACAGGCCGGTAATTTGCTATTTTAAGGCCTTAGCTGCACTTAGAAT
>JALQUY010000334.1 GCA_023260615.1 Schleiferiaceae bacterium | reverse complement strand
CTTTGAAACAGAGATTAAGAAACTAGATAGATGTTCTATCGATTTTCCTTTGGCAGTTCTTGGTGTTGAACCTACGAACGAAATTGAATTGCCTTCACTGGAGCATTTATTCTCTACTGATGAGCGATTGTCTTATAAAGAAAATAACCGAGCAGAGCGTATTCGTAACCAGCGATTAGACCCGTTGGAGGATTTAATCTAATGAAGAATCTATTGCTAGTCTTGTTCTGCTTCTCTCTCATGGGATGTGAGTTGAGACGATACAAGAACGAAACATACGAACAGTGTAAGACTAATCCTCATGTGGATGGTGCTGCACTCGGTACCCTAGCCGGTGTTTCTTTAGGTATTGCCTCAGCGAGTACACCCATGGGTTTAGTCAGTGGTCTGCTCGTGGGTGGGTCTTATTTTGTCGCACACGATGCGATGTGTAAAGCGAGGAACTAGCTGTGACTTATGACGGTCTGTTGGAACGCACAGAGGGGTTTCAGCCCCATACTTATTTCTTGGGGGATGACGGTAAGTGCTGGGGGTATATGAAA
>JALQUY010000333.1 GCA_023260615.1 Schleiferiaceae bacterium | reverse complement strand
CGACCCCGTCAGGACTGCTTCGCGCTCCTTGGGCTCCTAATTCCGAAACGAAAAACCCGCTGCACATCCGTGCAGCGCTTCTCTTTTTTGGAGCCCTCCTTAAGCGAGCTTTGGATGGTTCCAAAAAAGAAAACCCGCAGCTTTCGCTGCGGGTTTTTCGTCTCTTAGTGACCCCGTCAGGATTCAAACCTGAAACCTTCTGATCCGTAGTCGTAAACAAATGCCAAATCAGGCAAATCAATAATAAGAAAATTCACGTTAAAGTAGCTGTCTTATAGCGAATTATAGAATCTTCTTCGTCATAGCTTATTGCTACTTCCGGTCATTTGCGCTAATTTTGTATGCAAATTGTATGCAAATTTTGATTCATGAGCACGCTAGCAGTTAAGGTGGTGTTGGACACCCGTCGGGCCTTGGTTAAAAGCCACGAGTCGCTGGACCCCGTCTTTCCGGTAAAGTTGCGCGTGACCTTTGCCCGGAAGCAGCGGTACTACCCCTTGGAGGTGAGCGGGGTATCTAAGGCGGATTGGGAGATAATCCAATC
>JALQUY010000332.1 GCA_023260615.1 Schleiferiaceae bacterium | reverse complement strand
CAAAACAAACGAAGCTGAATATACAAAAATGGCTGACGCTTGCTCAGACCGTATTGAAAAACTGAAAGGCAACAACAATGGCTAAAGCACAATATGATAACAATATGCGCGGCGTTGCGTTCTATAATGATTACAAAAAGAACGACAGTCAACCATCTTATCGTGGCACACTCGAAATTGATGGCGTGGAGTATAAGCAATCAATTTGGGTAAAAGTCGGAAAGAACGGCAAGAAATTTCTCTCATTCTCATATGAAATGGCAGAGGAAAAGAAGGAAGTCGCAAGGAAAGCTGCTCCGACACGAGAAGAAAATGAAGAAGAACTTGACGACGAAATTCCGTTTTGAGGTGCAACATGCGCGGTAAAATTATCAACGCGCGTCCAATGGTCCAAGAATATGATGAGGACTATCAGACGAGACAGGAATGGGTCGCCACATCGTGGCGGCCTGATCCTATCACCCTTGATCCCCGTGAAATTATTATTGGTAAAGGGTTCAGCAATCGCAAAGATACAATCAACATTCTTTTGGATGCCATTCCAATT
>JALQUY010000331.1 GCA_023260615.1 Schleiferiaceae bacterium | reverse complement strand
ATTTATATCTTTTGAATACCTCTCAACTTTCTTATTCAGCGTCTTTACAACACCATTCTCACGAACGATTGTTGGGATGTAATAAGATAAGATTAATCTGCCTGAACGAGAGTCAAACCTATAAGAAAACCTTTCTGTAATCTTATTTTTTTCCTTCGTCTCATTAAAGAGTTTTTTAAGTGTTTTTAATTCTTTATTTTTTACCTTCACTTTTACCTTATAACCTTAAAATTTTAAGTCCGTAGAAGTCATAAGTTTTTTGAAAAATAACCAATTTTTAGAGAGAGGCTCGGTAGCTCAGTTGGTAGAGCAGTGGACTGAAAATCCATGTGTCGCTGGTTCGATTCCGGCCCGAGCCACTTTTCTAAAAGTGGAATTTTTTTACCAAAAAACTATCAAAAATCTTTCTAAAAATTACAAAGGAAAAATGGTAGTTCATAGTAAAAAACATAGTGTAATACATAGTGTAAGAAAATCTGAAATACTCTATGTTAAGTAATAATAGAAGTTATAAGAAACTTAATCTGAAAGAATATAGAACTGAAAAT
>JALQUY010000330.1 GCA_023260615.1 Schleiferiaceae bacterium | reverse complement strand
AAAATAGTACAAGCATATACTGAAGACATGGGAAGTAAGTATTCAATAATGAATATTGAAAAAGGTCAACAAATGATATCGAATATCGAAGATGAAATTAGACGAAAAATTGAGCCTTTAATCGGGAACGTTAACTCTAATATTGAGTTAAAGTTGAATGGTATTAGAGATAATATCCTTTCATAAACTTTCAAAAAGAAGGGGGTGTACAAGTATCTAAAAAGAGGGACTTTCGTCCCTCTTTTTCTTTTGTACCACAGGACGGACTCGAACCGTCACGAACATTACTGTTCAAGGGATTTTAAGTCCCTCGTGTCTACCAATTCCACCACTATGGCATCTCTTACATGACAAATATAAGACACAAATAACTATTAGACAAATGATTTCTTAAAATCATTCCAAATATTTTCAATCTCATCATGAACGATGTGTGTAAAAATATGAGGTTCATAAGGTTGTGTTTTTAATTTCATATTTGCCTCTGAAGGTGTTTTATCACCTTTGTATGAGTTGCATCTAAAGCAACAAGTAACCATATTCTTCCA
>JALQUY010000032.1 GCA_023260615.1 Schleiferiaceae bacterium | reverse complement strand
GTTGTTGGTGTACAAGCTGCCGGTGCCCAAGCCTTGGTACCCCTCTAAATGGGGCAAGCTCGACGTCCACTGTGCAATGGCCGAAAGCCCAACAGCGCCCTCCAACGCAGAGGTGATCCACCAGCCGATGCCGCGAGCCTCGGCACGCTGAATCCAATCTTCGGAGCTTCGAAAACCACCCAGCAAAGAAGGCTTTAACACGATGTACGCGGGACGTATTTCGTCGAGAAGGGCATCGCGCTCCGAGGGTTCTGTCACTCCAATGAGGCTTTCATCAAGCGCCGTCGGTATGGCCCCATGGGCCGCCACACGGGCCAGGCCTTCCCGGTCGGAAGCGGGGCAGGGTTGCTCCACACTGTGCAGGCCAAAAGCGTGAAGATCCTCCATGACGGCCAAAGCCTCTTCCGCCGAAAAAGCACCATTGGCATCGACGCGGAGCTGGAGTTCGGGGCGCAAATGGCGCAGATCTGTCAGGATGGCGCGCTCCTGGTCCAGGGCAAGGGCCCCGATTTTCATTTTAATGCAGTCAAAGCCTTCTTGGATGCGGACTTCCGATTGTTCGCTGAGGTAGCAGCGGTCGCCCATCCACAGCAGGCCGTTGATGGGGATTCCAGACTCCCCGCGTGTAAAAGCCGTGTCAAACAAGCGCTTGCCATCGCCTCCTGCCGCCGCGTGGGACCAGGAGCGCAAGGCCTGCTCCCAAGCGAAGAGGATACTTGGCCAGGGGAGCCAATGACGCCAGAGGTCATGGGGCAATCCGTCCGATGCCCATTCGCGCCAGGCTGCATCGCCGGAAGAACCTATAAAGTCGCAAAGCGATTGTAGCTGGTCCGCATACTCCGGACGGTCGTCCACGGACAAGCCGGGCAACAGGCCGCATTCTCCTTGACCCATGGCACCATCGACGGTAACTTCTAGAAAGTAGGCAGGTTTATCGTACATGACTCCCCGCGAGGTGCCTGCAGGGCGCTTGAACTGGTAGGTATAGGACCAATAGCGCGCCGTCATCCTTAAAACAGCGGCTTACCGCATTGGTTAGCGTCGATGAGCAGGCCTACCCCGAGTAGGAGCGCAAAGAGCACGGTTTGCAGGGCGGTGGGCTTCAAGAGGGCATCCATCTGAGCGGGCGTTTTCGCTTTCCACGTTTTGTACACCCCTTCCCCCAACAAGGGCAGTGTGGCGGCATAGAGAAAGCTACGCGAGCAGGTCACCTCAGCCTGGAGAAAGATGAAAACGGTCGTGGCGGTGTAGGCTTCAACGACCAAAATGGTCTGGTAGAGTTTGGCCATGGGGAGCCCCATGCGCATCGCCAAGGTGCGTTTGCCTGCGGCGCGGTCGGTCTCGATGTCGCGCATGTTGTTGAGATTGAGCACCGCGGCGGCTAAAAATCCCACGGACAAGCCCGGCAGAATCATCAGCGGGTCCCACGTTTGGGTCTGTAGAAAGAAGCTCCCTGCCACCCCAACGGGTCCAAAAAACGCAATGACAAACAGATCGCCCAGGCCTTTGTAGCCATAGGCCCAGCCCATGGTATAGCCACGTGCCGCCATGGTGGCCAGAGCACCCAAGGCCAAGAAAGTAGCCGTGAAGGGCCATCCCAAGTGGCTCGTGCCCCACCAGGAGGTCAAAGCAGTGAAGCCAAGGGCCAAAACGGTGAGAACCTGGACGGCTCGTTGCATTTGAGCCTCTTGAATGAGACCACTCGCCACGGCGCGTGCTTCCACCCCCTCGGAAGTGGTTCGGTGCGCATCGGCCCCCGTACGGAAATCGCCCAAGTCATTGGCCAGATTGGAAAGCAATTGGTAGGAGGCCGCCGTCAAGACCATCCAAAGGGTTAGCCAGGCGTCAAAATAGCCGCGATCTGCGGCTAGAAGACTGCCCAAGGCGATGCACGCTAACGCCAGTGGAAGGGTGCGTGGACGCGCCGCCGATACCCAATGATTCAGGCTCAAGGGAAGATGGGGAATTGACCGAAGTCCGGATCGCGCTTCTCCAGGAAGGCGCGCTTGCCCTCTTGAGCTTCATCCATCAGGTAGTACATCAAGGTAGCGTCCCCTGCAAATTCCATCAAGCCGCGCTGGCCGTCGAGTTCAGCATTCAGACCACGCTTGATCATACGCAAAGCCATGGGCGAGCGCTTCATCATGATTTCGCACCATTCTACGGTTGTAGCTTCTAGGTCGGCCAAAGGCACGACTTTATTCACCATACCCATATCCTCGGCTTCTTGGGCCGTGTATTGCTGGCAGAGGAACCAAATTTCGCGGGCCTTCTTCTGACCTACGTGGCGGGCCAAATAGTTGCTACCAAATCCCGCGTCAAAACTGCCCACCTTAGGTCCGGTCTGACCAAAGCGCGCATTGTCCGAAGCAATCGTCAGGTCACAAACGACGTGCAGTACGTGTCCTCCACCGATGGCGTACCCATTCACCATAGCCACGACGGGTTTGGGTATTTCACGAATGCGCTTGTGGAGATCCAGTACGTTCAAACGGGGCACCCCATCTTCACCGACATAGCCGCCAACGCCTTTTACGTTTTGATCTCCTCCACTGCAGAAGGCCTTCTCACCTGCGCCGGTTAGGACGACTACGCGAATGTCCGAACGCTCGCGGCAGATGTCGAACGCTTCAATCATCTGGATGTTGGTCTCCGGGCGGAAGGCGTTGTACACTTCCGGGCGGTTGATCGTGATTTTGGCAATGCCGTTGTAAAATTCAAATCGAATGTCGGAGTAGGCTTTGATCTCCGTCCAAGAAACGTTACTCATAAGGGCAAAATTAAGGTTGAAAGCGTGCTTTCCATGCGTTTTCAGACGCAACCGAATCGGTTATTACTTCCAACAGAACGGGGCCTTTTTGGGCCAAGAAGGCGGGCCAAACCTGGCTCCACTCCTCTTGCGATGCCGCTCGGCTGTAGTTCAAACCTGCATGCGCCGCGAGATGTTCACAGGTTCGCTGGTGCGCCCAGGTAAAATGACTGTCCAAAAGCTCCGACTGCTTAGGCCCTTCAATCCAACGGAAGATGTTTCCCCCTCCATTGTTGAAGACAATGACCTTGAGCTGCTCCGGAAGTCGCGCTGTCAGCCAGGCATTGGCATCGTAAAAAAAGGCGAGCTCCCCCGTGAGCAGGAGCGTCGGCATTTGGGTCACCAGGGCCGAGCCGAGAGCCGTCGAGCTGCAGCCGTCAATGCCACTAGCTCCCCGGTTGCTAAAATGTCGGCACTCCCGCTTCCAACCGCCGTGGGCCCAGGTATGTACCCCGTAGCGCACCGATGTGGAGTTGGCCCAATGCACGTCAGTGCCTGCCGGAACTTGAGCGGCCACTTGCTCGTGCACCCACAAATCACTCCAACTTTCTGGACTGTATGCTATGCGCTGGCGCCAGATGCGGGCCCAGTCTGCTTCATAGCTGGGCGAAATAGCCGCCAAGGCCTGTAAGCCCGCCATGGAAAACATATCCGTGGCTTCTTTCAGGCTGCCAAATAGGTCTGGGTGCGGCGCACAGGGACCAATGTGCCAATGGGGCGTACCGGCTAATTTCTTCTTGGACTGCTTGGCGATCCAAGCACCACCTATGGTGACGACCACGTCCACACGAGCTGCAGGCGCGTGTTCCCATGCGTCCTCGAGGTGGATCGCGCTGCTCGGCTCCAATTGACTGAGCTGTTCCGCAGCCACCAACCAGCCTTTTTGTTTGAGCTGGTTCACAGCGCGTTGCGGCGAGCCCCAAGCTGGATTCCACTGCCCAAGGATGAGCAAGGGACGGTGGGCTTCCTTGATCCATTCGGGAACGATCAATTCAAGGGCCTCTGGCGTGTGCAGGGTCCATTCGGGCAGCGCCAGGCCTTCCGGCAAACTCGGGCGTCCATACAAGGGCTCAGCCAAAGGAACATTCACGTGAACGGGCCCATAGGCGAGACCTTCCAAGGCTTGCGTGAGCAAGGCCCATTGTGCCTCAAGGGAAGCCGTCGGGTCCAACAAAGCCTGACCGCGCAAATGCCCCTCGTACATAGCCTGCTGCCGAATGCTCTGTCCGTGCCCGTTGTCGATCAAATGCGCTGGGCGATCCGCCGTGATGACCAAGAGCGGGACGCGCTGGTAAAAAGCTTCTGCCACCGCCGGTGCATAGTTCAAGCCAGCCGTTCCCGAGGTGCAGACGGCCGCCGCCGGTTGGCCGCTGGCCACCGCGGCGCCTAAAGCGATGTGGGCAGCCGCGCGTTCGTCTAAGGCGGTAGTGCTCGGCTGCCCCAGCGCCGTCAAAGCCTCCATAAGAGGGGCGTTTCGGGAACCGGGAGAATAGACCGTAAGCGCTGGCGATAGGCCGCGCAGGGCACGCGCGACGAGCGCAGCTAGGGGTTGAAACGCATCTGCCATTACCCGAAAATAACGCGCTCCAGCGTTTGAAGTTTTTGTTCCGTTTCCTTCCACTCCTGGTGGGGGTCGCTTTTGGAGGTAATCCCGCCTCCCGCATAACAGAGCATGCCATCATGCCCCCATTCGAGGCAGCGCAAATTCACGTAAAACGCCGAACGCTGATCCTCTGACCACCCAAAGTAGCCGGAGTAAAAGCGGCGATCGTAGCCCTCTCTTTGACGAATGAAGGTAGCCGCTTGTGCGCGGGGCAAACCCCCAACGGCCGGGGTCGGATGCAGCGCAGCTGCAATTTCCTCCGGGGCGGATCCATTGCGTTGGCCATGAATCAAGGAGCACAGGTGCTCCACAGGACCGGCATTCAAAACCGTAGGCCCTTCGATGGTTAATTCTTTACACCCCAATACCTGTAGCATATGGGTGATGTCGCGCGTGACCAAATGCTGTTCCTCACGCTCTTTGGCACCCCAAGCACCGGAACCGCCGGCGACACGCGTCCCGGCAAGGCTCATCGTCTTCAACGATTGGCCTTCCATAGAAACGAGGCATTCGGGAGTGGCTCCCATCCACAGGGTTTGACCTTCGCGTTGAATCAAATAAACGGTTGCACCCGGATAGTGGGCACATAGTCGGTCAAAGGTTTCAAGGGGATCGAGGTCATGCGAGGTGTAGGTCTGACAGCGTGAAAGAACGACCTTCTCCAGGGCCCCCTCTTCGCATGCGCGCCTGGCTTTTTCCACCAGAGATTCGTAGTGCGATTGGGTGTGCGAGGTTGTTTGACCCAATGCGGGCAATCCATCCAAATCCAAATGCTCCGATGCAACGCGGCGCGCGGTTGCGCCACTCCAGGCCTGAAGCACTTCAAATCGTTCGGGGGCTCCCTGAAAAGGAGAAAAAAAGAAACTCCCTCGCTGGGCCGAGCGCAGCTCCATGCCCAGGATCTCACGGCCTGATTCCCGAATCAGCGCAAAGCCCTTCATGCGCGCTCCTTGTTGGCGCGTGGGACGATGGCATTGGTCATTTTTACGAAGGAAATTAAAGCGCCTTCATCGTTGGTCACACGGATCTCCAGCACGTGCGAGGTACGGCCTTTGTGCAGAAACTGGGCGGTAGCGTGTACGTAGCCGCTTCGGGCCGAACGCACATGGTTGGCCGCGATTTCTTGACCCACCGCTACAAAATTGTGCGGGTCTTCGAGGAAGATTTGGGATGCGGCAGAGCCTACGGTTTCGGCCAAGGAAACCGTGGCACCCCCGTGGAGGAGTCCGACGGGTTGAAGGTGCTTGGCGGTGACGGGCATTCGGGCTGTTAAGGTTTGGTCCGACATAGACGTGTATTCAATCGACAACGTCTCCATTAACGTACCGCTGCAACGGCTGTTCAAAATGTCCAGAATTTCCTCGTGCGTCATGGGGACAAAGATACGGGGAAGGCCTACCTTTGCCGGCTCACACTTCATTTGTAACGAAGCCATGATTGAAATCACGCTACCGGACGGCTCGGTCCGTTCGTACCCTGCGGGAACCACCGCCATGCAAGTGGCAGAATCCATTTCCCGCGGTCTCGCTCAAAACGCGCTCACTGCTAAATGGGAAGGCAGCACGGTGGAACTCAACGACCCCCTGCCTGCTTCTGGCCGTTTGGTCTTCTTTACCTGGGATCAGCCCGAGGGCAAGGCCGCTTTCTGGCACTCCAGTGCGCACGTACTGGCGCAGTCCATCTTGCATTTTTACCCCAATGCCCTGCTGACCATTGGACCCGCCATCGAATCTGGCTTCTACTACGACGTAGATTTCCAAGGTGAGTCGTTCGGCGAAGGGGACTTTGAGAAGATCGAGAAGCAGATGCTTGAATTTGCCCGCGAAAAGGCCGAATTCAAATTGCGCCCCGTATCCAAAGCGGATGCCCTGGCCGAATACGCCAACAACCCCTACAAGACGGAGTTGATCCAGAACCTGGAAGACGGCACGATTACATTCTGCGACCACAGCACTTTCACCGACCTCTGCCGCGGGGGACACATCCCCAACACGGGCTTGATCAAGGCGGCCAAAGTCATGAGTGTGGCGGGTGCCTACTGGCGCGGCAACGAGAACAATCCGCAGCTGTCGCGCGTCTACGGCGTGTCCTTCCCCAAGGCCTCCATGCTTCAAGAGCACTTGACCTTGTTGGAAGAAGCGAAAAAGCGCGACCACCGGAAGTTGGGCAAGGAGCTAGAGCTCTTCACCTTCTCCCAGCGTGTAGGCCAAGGCTTGCCCATGTGGTTGCCCAAAGGCGCCGCACTCCGCGAGCGTTTGGAGCAATTCTTGAAAAAAGCCCAGAAAAAGGCTGGATACCAAGGAGTTATCACACCCCACATTGGCAACAAGGAGCTGTACGTTTGCTCCGGCCACTACGAGAAATACGGCAAGGACAGCTTCCAGCCTATCCGCACTCCGGAAGAAGGCGAAGAGTACTTCCTCAAGCCCATGAACTGTCCGCACCACTGCGAGATTTACAAATCCTCGCCCCGCTCCTACCGCGATTTGCCGATCCGCTTTGCCGAGTTTGGCACCGTGTACCGCTATGAGCAGTCAGGTGAATTGCACGGTTTGACCCGTGTTCGCGGATTCACGCAAGACGACGCCCACCTCTTCTGTACCCCGGATCAGTTGTTGGAAGAGTTCAAAAAAGTGATTGACCTGGTGTTGTACATTTTCAAAACGCTTGATTTTGAAAATTATACAGCCCAAATCAGCCTGCGCGACCCTGAAAATCCTGGCAAGTACATCGGCTCGGTGGAAAATTGGGACAAGGCCGAAGCGGCAATTATCCAAGCGGCTCAAGAAAAAGGCCTAAATACCGTGGTTGAATACGGCGAAGCCGCCTTCTACGGCCCCAAATTGGACTTCATGGTAAAGGACGCTCTGGGCCGCTCTTGGCAGCTCGGAACCGTACAGGTGGATTACAACTTGCCTGAGCGCTTTGACCTTGAATACAAAGGGGCTGACAACGAAATGCACCGTCCGGTGATGATACACCGTGCGCCTTTTGGCTCCATGGAGCGTTTCGTTGCGGTACTCCTCGAACACTGTGCGGGCAACTTCCCGCTTTGGCTCACCCCTGACCAGGTGGTGGTCCTCCCCATTTCGGAGCGATTCCACGACTATGCACAACAGGTTGTCAATCTGTTAGAAATGTCCGATATTCGCGCCCTCATTGACGATCGGAATGAAAAGATCGGAAGGAAGATCCGCGATGCGGAAGTCAAGAAGATTCCTTTCATGATTATCGTTGGTGAGAAAGAAGTTGAAAGTGGCCAATTGTCGGTTCGCCGTCATGGTCAAGGAGACCTCGGAACCTTTGACGTTGAGGCATTTAGCGCCTTAGTGAACGAAGAAATCCACTCCCGCCTGGCCGCATTTTAACGCATGTTTGAACTGTAACTAAAACACAAAACTCTGGCACAGCCCTTCAAAAAAGGTGGACGTCCCCGGGGCCCTTACCGTCCCACCGTCCCCGAAAACCCGCACAAAATCAACGACGCGATTCGCGAACCTAAAGTCCGTTTAATTCGCGAAGGTCAAGAACCAGTCGTCCTTTCATCTCGCGAAGCCATGGCATTAGCGGAGGCTGAAGAGCTCGATTTGGTGATGATTGCGGAACACGCAGATCCTCCTGTCTGTAAGATCATCGACTACAAGAAATTCTTGTACGACCAGAAGAAAAAGCAAAAGGAGATTGCGGCGAAGGCACAGAAAGTGGTCATCAAAGAAATCCGATTTGGCCCCCAAACGGACGACCATGACTACGAGTTTAAGCTCAAGCATGCACGCAAATTTTTGGAAGAAGGCGCTAAGCTGAAATCCTTTGTGTTCTTCCGAGGACGCTCGATCATCTACAAAGAACAAGGCGAATTGCTTCTCCTTCGTTTGGCTCAAGATGTATCCGACCTCGGCAAAGTGGAGGCCCTCCCCCACCTAGAAGGCAAGCGGATGTTCATCTTGATCGCACCGATTAAAAAGAAATAAAGACTAATCAGCAACCCCAAATCGAAGGAATTATGCCTAAGATGAAAACCAAGTCCAGCGCAAAGAAGCGCTTCAAGCTGACCGGCACTGGACAAATCAAGCGCAAGCACGCCTACAAAAGTCACATCCTGACCAAGAAGGCAACCGATCGCAAGCGTCGTTTGACGCATGCCACGTTGGTCCACAAGGCTGACGTAAACTCCATCAAGGAGCAGTTGGTTCTGTAATCCTTGTATTGGTATCCATTAACCCTGTGCAAACGCCCCTAAGAGTAGCTTAACCCCTGCCGCGTTGCCAAAAACAATGTAAACTATGCCACGTTCCGTAAACAATGTCGCCTCTCGTGCCCGTCGCAAACGTGTGATGGCCATGGCCAAAGGCTACTTCGGCCGCCGTAAGAATGTATGGACGGTCGCTAAAAACGCAGTGGAAAAGGGTCTGCAGTACGCATACCGTGACCGCCGCAACAAGAAACGCAACTTCCGCGCTTTGTGGATTGCTCGTATCAACGCTGGAGCCCGTATCAACGGTATCTCCTACAGCCAATTGATGGGCAAGCTGCACGCCAACAACATTGAACTCAACCGCAAGGTATTGGCTGATTTGGCCATGAACCACCCTGAGGCGTTCAAAGCTGTTGTTGACAAAGTGAAGTAAAACGGGTTTATTGCTGATTACCCAAGCCGGTCCACTAGGGCCGGCTTTTTTTGTGCCTAGACCTCAGACTGAGCTTGAACGTCCAACGAAGGTGCTAAGCATTTACAACCGGGTGAACCAAGCGCCACTTGGGCTGGTCCAAATTTGCAAGGCATCCGCGCCGCTGCGCTCTTCGCGCTCCCGCTTGGCATCTTTTGGGAGCTCCACCTCGGCAAGGTGCTCTGGACGGAGGTACCAGGTTTGGTCGATCACAAAGGAGGCCGGATGCTTCGCCAGGGCCGCAGGCACCTCCTTCACGGGGCGTTCGTTGATGCGGCCAAACGCGTGCGCCATGGCGTGCGTTTGGGGGCGGCCGTAGATGGATTCAGGGGTCCCACTTTCAACAATGCTGCCGTCTTGCATCACATCGATGCGGTCCGCCCATTCCATGGCATCGCGAACATCGTGTACCACCATGACCACAGTTGCCTTGGAACGCGCCTGCCATTCGCGCAGCATGTCTTGCAACCGGCGCTTGTGGTAAGGGTCCAAATGGGAGAAAGGTTCGTCCAGCAGCAGCACCCCGGGGCGCCCCATCAAGGCCTGCCCAATAGCTAAGCGCTGCAATTCCCCACCGGAAAGACCTTTGGCCTTCTCTGTCAAAGCAGGCGCCAAATCCAGGGTTCGAATCCATTTCCGGACCGCACGGTCTTCGGCCGCTTCGCTGCGGATGCCGGCATACTCCAGCAGGTTGTCCCGAACGGTTTTGTAGGGCATTTGGCCAAAGTCCTGACGCACCATTTTAATGCGTGGATGGCCTGGAACCAAAGGCACGCGCAAGTGCGGCGTGCTGCCGTACCATACTTTGCCTTCATCGGGGACCATTCGAGCCCCCAAAACGTTTAGAAAGGTGCTCTTGCCCGAACCCGAAGGTCCGAGCAAGGCCACAATTTCACCGCTTTCGGCCTGCCAGTCCGGCACGGAGAGCAAAAACCGCTCAAAGCCGTGCAGAACATCCGAGGCACGAAGGCGTATCGCCATTACAAGTGGATGACTTCGTCGTAGGCGGCTGCCGTCGCTTCCATCACCGCTTCACTCATCGTGGGGTGCGGGTGAACCGTCTTGAGCAGATCCATGCCGGTGGTTTCCAACTTGCGGGCCGCGACAATCTCAGCGATCATTTCCGTCACATTGGCGCCAATCATGTGGGCACCGAGGAGCTCACCGTACTTGGCGTCGTAAATGACCTTTACAAAGCCTTCTTTGGCACCAGCTGCAGAGGCCTTACCGGAAGCGCTGAAGGGGAACTTGCCCACTTTGATATCGTATCCAGCTTCTTTGGCTGCTTTCTCCGTCATGCCGACAGAAGCAATCTCGGGCGAACAGTAGGTACAGCCGGGGATGTTGCCGTAGTCCAAGGCGGCAGGATGGTGGCCCGCAATCGCCTCGACACAGATGATGCCTTCAGCAGAAGCCACGTGCGCCAGAGCCTGGCCCTTCACGATGTCACCGATGGCGTAGTAGCCAGGAACGCTGGTGCGGTAGAGGTCGTCCACCACGACGCGGCCTTTCTCCGTTTTAATGCCCACCGACTCCAAGCCAATGTTTTCAATGTTGGTTTCTACACCCACAGCGCTCAATACCACGTCACACTCCAAGGTGTGCTCGCCTTGAGCATTCTTGTAGGAGACCACGCAGCCTTTACCGGAAGTATCCACCTTGGTCACTTCCGTGCTGGTGTGAATGTCCATGCCGTTCTTCTTGAAGTGGCGCTCCAAAGCTTGCGAAACGTCCGCATCTTCGTTGGGCACAATGGCGGGCATGAATTCCATGATAGTCACTTTAGTGCCCATCGCGTGGTAGACATAGGCAAACTCGACGCCGATCGCGCCCGAACCTACGATCACCATAGACTTCGGCTGCTTGGCCAAGGTCATGGCCTCGCGGTATCCGATAATTTTCTCGCCATCCTGGGGCAGGTTAGGCAGCTGACGCGAACGTCCACCTGTCGCCAAAATGATGTGCTTGGCCGACAAAATCTTTGTTCCGTCTTCAGCCTTCACCTCGACTTTTTTGCCGGGAAGCACCTTGCCGTAGCCCATGACCACGTCAATTTTATTCTTCTTCATGAGGAACTGGATGCCCTTGCTCATGCCGTCGGCCACATCACGGCTGCGCTTGACCACTTTGCCAAAGTCATGCTTGGCTTCCTTCACCGAAATACCGTAGTCTTCCGCGTGTTGGATGTATTCAAATACTTGCGCACTCTTGATCAAGGCCTTGGTAGGGATACAGCCCCAATTCAAGCAGACACCGCCCAAATTTTCTTTTTCGACGATCGCCGTTTTCAAACCGAGCTGACTTGCGCGAATCGCAGCCACATATCCACCG
Organism: Schleiferiaceae bacterium; assembly: GCA_023260615.1. GTDB lineage: Bacteria > Bacteroidota > Bacteroidia > Flavobacteriales > Schleiferiaceae > TMED14. The sequence goes on along the minus strand of JALQUY010000032.1, from coordinate 2,168 downwards.
GGGCCAGAGCCCACTACAATCACATCGTATTCCATCGTGAAGCGTTCAATTTTTTAGATACTTACAAAGGTAGGTAGGCCACGGCAGATATTTCGACCCGAACGCCTTTCGGCAATCCCGCCACCGCCACCGTCTCCCGCGCTGGAGCCGAAGCCCCAAAAACCTGTGCATAATAGGTGTTCACCTGCGCGAAAAGGGCCATATCCGATAGGAAAATACTGCACTTAACCACGTCCTTTGGGGAAGCGCCTGCCGCTTCCAAGACCGCACATAAGTTGCTGAGCACCAGCTGCACTTCTTCCGCCAGTGTGGCCATTTTTAATTCTCCCGTTTTGGGGTCCAAAGCAATTTGGCCAGATATGAACAAAAATTCACCGGCACGCACCGCTTGGCTGTAGGGACCTATAGGTTCGGGCGCATGGGGGCTGTGGATAATCTGTCGCATGGGTCACTAAAGTTTTCCACCAAATTCGGTATTCTTGATGACATGAAAGCATTCCCACGAACCACCCTCGACGCACAACCCGCCCAGAGTCATGTTCCACACACCGTCCTCGACGGGAAACTCGTCCCTTGGACCGGACCCAGCATGGAGGTATACTCGCCTTCAATGGTGGACGGCCCGGGTGGCCCCCAACGCGTTTGCTTGGGCACCATTCCCCGAATGGACTCCGCCGCCAGCCTCCTTGCCCTAGACGCCGCCGAAAAGGCCTTTGACAATGGCTTGGGCGCCTGGCCTTCCGCCTCTATGGCGACCCGTGTCGAAGCGGTGGAAGCCTTCATCAAATCCATGGTAGCCGTTCGCGAAGATGTCGTCAACCTGCTCATGTGGGAAATTGGCAAGGTTCGGCCCGATGCAGAAAAAGAATTTGACCGCACCGTCGACTACCTCCGCGACACCATCCAGAGCGTCAAAGCCATGGAACGCGAAGCCATACACTTCCGCGAAGAAGGCGGCTTTCTCGCTCAAGTTCGACGCGTTCCCCTAGGTGTAGCCCTCATTATGGGCCCCTACAACTACCCGCTGAACGAAACGTTTACCACCCTCTTCCCCGCCCTGCTCATGGGCAATACCGTGGTCTTCAAGCCCGCCAAATACGGGGTTCTCCTGATCACACCCCTCATGGAAGCCTTTGCTACATGTTTCCCCGCAGGGGTGGTGAATATTATTTTGGGGCGTGGCCGCGAAACCGTCTCTACGATCATGGAAACGGGCCGAATTCACACCATGGCCTTCATCGGCACCCACAAAGGCGCCAGCGACCTCAAGCGTCTCCACCCCCACCCCCACCGCCTGCGCGCCGTGCTGGGTTTGGACGCCAAAAACCCCGGTATCGTCCTCGACGATGCCAACCTGGAATTGGCGGCCAGCCAGGCCCTCGCCGGCTCCCTCAGCTTTAACGGGCAGCGTTGCACCGCCCTAAAAATCCTCTGGGTCCAAAAGGGCATTCACGACGCCTTTGTCGAAAAACTTGCCGCCGGCATCGAAGGCCTCCCCTGGGGCCTTCCTTGGGAACATGGAAGCAAAATCACAGCCCTTCCAGAAGACGGGAAAACCGCCTACCTCGATGGTTTGGTCCAAGATGCCCTCTCCAAAGGCGCTAAAATCGCCAACCCTTCGGGCGGTCAGTTTGACGCTACCTTCTTTGCCCCTACTTTGTTGACAGGCGTCACCAAAGAGATGCGCATCTACCACGAAGAGCAATTTGGCCCCGTCGTCCCCGTCGTAGCCTTTGAGGACATTCAAGAGCCCATTCAATACGGTGTCGAATCGCCCTACGGCCAGCAGGTCAGCTTGTTCACCCAAAACCCCGCCGCCCTGGGCCGCCTCGTCGATGTCTTCGTTCAACAAGTGGGCCGTGTGAACATCAATGCTCAATGCCAGCGTGGACCGGATACTTTCCCCTTTAATGGCCGAAAAGATTCCGCCGAAGGAACCCTCTCCGTCTACGATGCCCTTCGTGCGTTCTCCATCCGGAGCCTGGTCACCTTCCCGACCTCCAGCGACCAAAAATCGCTGGTCACCGACGTGCTCTCTCAGCGAAGCAGCCAGTTTTTGAGTACGGACTTTTACTTGTAGTGGAAGGGCTTGAGGGCTTGAGGGCTAGAGAGCTAGAGAGCTAGAGAGCTAGAGAGCTAGAGAGCTAGAGAGCTAGAGAGCTGGAGAG
>JALQUY010000329.1 GCA_023260615.1 Schleiferiaceae bacterium | reverse complement strand
ATTTTGACAAAAATCTTTTCTGCAACGTCGATCATTTCATCTTCATCGACGTCAATGGATTCTTCGGGCTGGTATTGATCTTCATCATCGTCATTGAGATCAGATTGGCCAGGCTTACGACGCTCGCTATCAGACTTGACTCTGGGTGAGTCCTCATAATCGTCCTCACTGTAGGACTTGGGCATATCGTCTTCTACAGGCTGCTCGGAGGAGTACTTATCAGTGTTGCTATCTGAATCATTTAAGTTTTAGGCCATCATTTTGGGACCACTTTGATTGTGAGCCTTGATCTTTTCAGGACTGCTACTCTCAGGCCTTTGCTTTGCACTTTGGATCCTTTCTTTCTTCTTTGACTCTTCAAGCATCTGAATCAAGACCTTGTACTCCATCTTGTCGACATGGTCTGACCTCGAGTAGATATAATACAGCATCCAGTCCATCAGGTGATCATCAATGTCCTCAAACACGGATGTGATAGCCTCACGTACTTGGGTCAATTCTAAAATACCCGTATCTTCGTAATCTTCGCAGGCTAGAGCATCATTTAAG
>JALQUY010000328.1 GCA_023260615.1 Schleiferiaceae bacterium | reverse complement strand
CTTTGGCATGAGTATCACCAAGAGGTGGGTCAGGTGATGACTTCCGAGTTGATCGGACTCGGGTTGTTGGATAAAGCCGATGTGGCCCAACAAAATCCGGATCAGCCCGCTTATAAAAAGTATTTTATGCACGGCACCAGCCACCATTTGGGGCTGAATACCCACGACTACGGCGCCTTAAAAACCCCCATGCGCGAAGGCATGGTTTTTACCGTGGAACCCGGCATCTACATCCCTGAAGAGGGCTTCGGTATCCGCTTAGAGGACAATGTAGTATTGCGCTCTGGTGCGGAACCTTTTAATCTGATGCGCCACATTCCTGTGGAGCGTGATGAGGTGGAGTCGTTGATGAACACCTAAGTACACCCTGCCATGAATATTCTTTATATATAAAGAGTATTTGATTTTGAGTTGATGCCCTAAGTTTATCGTCAATAGGACCTTGGTCCACTAAATTGACGGTACTATGAAGCAATTTGTTTGGGGCATAGCCTTCTTTGTTTTTGCACTTCAAATCGCTAGTGCACAGAGTGTTGAATGGAATGGATACAG
>JALQUY010000327.1 GCA_023260615.1 Schleiferiaceae bacterium | reverse complement strand
GAAATGTGTTCTAGTATATTTTTTTGTATTGCAGCCATTACCATCGGATTATTTCTAACCATGTTCGTTGACATAAAGTTTAAATGTGCTGTAATATGCGCTCTGTGGTCTTGACCAGGAAAAGCTTGGAATGGTTTACCACCTAAAGCATTAATGTGTTCTAAACTTGGGTCCATTGGCATGTTTGGTGCAGGTGGTGGTAACACCGCATCAATATTTTTTACACCGATTGCTTCATACATCGTTCGATACACTTGATACATGTTGTGTACTTGTGGATTTGCACTAGCTATTTGTAATTGTGTTTGAGCTAAAGTAATTCTTTGACTCATTGAAAATATATTTGGATCTGCAACTGGTATGACATCTACTCTATCATCAAAGTCAGCTTGTTTAATATTTCTTGCACCACCTACAACATCATAAGGATACTCTGGTGGTAAATATTGTGACACAACTTTTGCAAGAAGTTTAAATTCTTTTTTCATCGCTGCATAACATCTCTTGTGTATAGCAGACATGACTCTTGAACCTCTCTCAAGAAGAGCGATTG
>JALQUY010000326.1 GCA_023260615.1 Schleiferiaceae bacterium | reverse complement strand
CCAAGAGGTCGCCCAGACATGCTCTTGTGTACCTTCTTTAGTTTGGAACTTCACATCAAAAGCCTTGGCAAAATTCTGCCCTAAGAAGTGAGAAGTACCGGCCTGCAATGCTTTACCGTCTTGCATCAATGCTTCGATACAATAGGTCTCCAAGGCGCCCGCGAAACGCTCACCTTCAGTTTTAATACCGCGCAACACAGGAATAGCCATGATTTCTTCTACGAACGAGGCATAGACATCCAACATGGTTTCAGCCTCTTGAATGGCCTCCTCTTTTGTGGCATGCGCCGTATGGCCCTCTTGCCACAAGAATTCTGCGGTACGCAAAAATAATCTGGTACGCATTTCCCAACGCACTACATTCGCCCATTGGTTCACCAAAATTGGCAGATCACGGTAGCTCTGAATCCAATCGCGGTACGTATCCCAAATAATGGTTTCAGACGTCGGACGTACAATAAGCTCTTCCTCTAACTTGGCATTTGGGTCTACTACCACACCCTTACCATCGGGATCATTCTTCAAACGGTAGTGAGTGACTACCGCACATTCCT
>JALQUY010000325.1 GCA_023260615.1 Schleiferiaceae bacterium | reverse complement strand
ACGAAGGGATGGACAAGACCCACAACCCGGAGTTCACCGTCATGGAGATCTACGTGGCCTACAAAGATTACCACTGGATGATGCGCTTCGTCGAGAACATGCTCGAAGAAGTGGCTACCGCGGTAAATGGCACCACAGACGCAACCATCGGCGCCAACACCGTAAGCTTCAAAGCCCCGTATGCCCGTGTACCTATTCTTGAAGCCATCAAGGAGCACACTGGCCTCGACCTCAACGGTAAAACCGAGGCGGAAGTGCGCGACGCGGCCAAATCAATCGGTCTTGAAGTAGATGAAACTATGGGTAAAGGAAAGCTCATCGACGAGATCTTCGGCGAGAAGTGTGAGAAGCACTACATCCAGCCGACCTTCATCACCGACTACCCCGTGGAGATGTCTCCACTGTGTAAAAAGCACCGCGACAACCCAGAACTCACCGAGCGCTTCGAGTTGATGGTCAACGGTAAGGAAGTGGCGAACGCCTACTCTGAGCTCAATGATCCTATCGATCAGTTGGAGCGTTTCGAGGACCAATTAAAACTCTCAGAAAAAGGAGAC
>JALQUY010000324.1 GCA_023260615.1 Schleiferiaceae bacterium | reverse complement strand
GGGAAAAAGCGGCACCTGCAGCCGTCCGACGTGGGCCGAATCACGGCGTTCTTCGCTCCGGCGCAGCATGACTCGCGCCGTGTCGCGGCCAGCGAGTTGAGCATCGCCAGCTTCCCCGCGGCTGGCCCAGTGCCTAGCTGCCGGCCGGAGCCGCAGACCGAGTAGATGTCACCGAAACACGATGAATTCGACCCCTGAAAATCGATTTTTCGACCCCCGAATTTTTGCCGCACGATTTTCGACCCCCGAATTCGGTACCTGGCCCCAAGTGCACGACCCGCAGCGCGACCCTGACCCCCGGGAACCGGTGGGTCATGCCCGACACTAAAATAGGGTCATATGGGGGGCAGCGCATAAAAAAATCCGGGGCCGGGGAGCCCCGAAGGGCCCCAACCGGGACCCTAGCTAGGCTAGCCCACTGCTGCGCACCTGCAACGCGCCTGTGCGCGCGATTCGGGCGCTCACCGCGGTCCTTGCCCTTCCTCGCGCGTCGCTCCTGACAGGACATCTTAGAAATGGACCCTGGCTGCGCTAAGAGCGGGCGAGGAGTCAGCGTTGCTGTGGACCG
>JALQUY010000323.1 GCA_023260615.1 Schleiferiaceae bacterium | reverse complement strand
AAGGAGAATTAAAGTTTACCCATAATGGACCACGAGAGTTAGGATAAGGCATTACAAAGAAAGCCATCCAAACACGACCCATGTGGAAGATAGGGAACTGACCCGCACACATCACGGCGAAGATAGTCATCGCTTCAGCAGCACGATTCACACCAGTTCTCCAACCTTGACGGAACAATAACAATACAGCAGAGATCAACGTACCAGCGTGACCGATACCAACCCACCAAACGAAGTTGGTGATATCCCAACCCCATCCAATTGTTTTGTTCAAGTTCCACTGACCAATACCGTAAGTTACCTCACGATAAACGCTGTATGCACCAAACATTAATAAGGTAACAGCGATGAAAAAACCAATATACCACAAACGAGTAGGCTTGGCTTCGATAGGTCGCACGATGTCTTCAGTTACTTGCTTGTAGGTTTTTTCACCATACACCAAAGGTTCGCGCAGTTGTGATTCGTACTTTATATGCATTGTCGTCTATTTCTAAAATTTTAAATAACTCTTATTATTAATGAGCTGCTTCTGCTTTTTTATTTTCTGTATGAGCTTCAGCTTTTTC
>JALQUY010000322.1 GCA_023260615.1 Schleiferiaceae bacterium | reverse complement strand
TCCATCAGGGGGTGTTTATTTGAAATTCTTGCCGTTGAAAACAGCCGTGTCGCCCAACATCTCTTCGATGCGGAGCAGTTGATTGTATTTGGCCATACGGTCCGAACGTGAAGCCGAGCCCGTTTTGATCTGACCAGTGTTCAAAGCGACCGCCAAATCCGCAATCGTTGAGTCTTCCGTCTCGCCCGAACGGTGGCTCATGATGCACGTCATGCCGTTGCGCTGCGCTTTTTGAACGGTGGTCACCGTCTCCGTCAAGGAACCAATTTGGTTCACCTTCACCAAAACAGAATTGGCCGAACCTTCCTTAATGCCGCGCTCCACGCGAGACACGTTGGTCACAAACAAGTCGTCGCCCACCAACTGGGTCGTGTGGCCAATCGCCTTGTTCAAAGCCGCCCAACCTGCCCAATCGTCTTCGGCCAAGCCGTCCTCGATGGAGATGATGGGGTATTTCTTGGTCCAGTCCGTCCAATAGCTCACCAATTCATCCGTAGTCATTTGCTTGCCGGAACTCTTGTGGAAAGTGTACAAACCGGTTTTCTCGTCGTACAATTCGGTCATGGCCGC
>JALQUY010000321.1 GCA_023260615.1 Schleiferiaceae bacterium | reverse complement strand
GTTTGCATGGCATACAAGACCAGCACATACGAAATAGGTGTGACCGTACCAACGATGAGCGCGTACTTCCACTGGTGATGCCACAGCGTCCAAGCCGTGGGTCGATCGCGCAACACCACAGGCGTCAACAAGGCAAAGCGAACCAAGTTTTCCAAATAGTGCAACAAGACTGGCGACATCAACAGCACCTTCACCGCATAGCCATCCACCACGGTGTAGCTGGCAATGAATAGCCCCGTCAACATGCCATAACGTAGGCCTGCGCGGCGCAGGCGTTGGGATGCCAGCTGCGCGTCATTGACCACATCCACACGTCGCCAATCGGCGATGAGCTTAGGGCCACCCGCGATGAGGAACACACCACTCACCACCCCCGCCACGCCCAACGCACCGATGGACGACATGGATTCGCCCAACCACACCAAGGCCACCAGCGATGACAACAAGGGGCCTGTGCCACGCGCCAAGGGATATACCACGGTCAAATCGGCATGGCGATAGCCGCGTAACAGCACCACAAAGTACAGCACGTGCAACACGCCACTGGCAATGACAAAGCCCCATTCCCATG
>JALQUY010000320.1 GCA_023260615.1 Schleiferiaceae bacterium | reverse complement strand
TGGATCCAACACTTCCAACATCGAAGATGAAGGGTCGCCGCCAACGCCGTAACTGAGCTTATCGATCTCGTCGAGAATGAATACGGGGTCGTTACTTCCGGCTTTCTTCATGTTTTGTAACACGCGCCCCGGCATGGCACCGATGTAGGTTTTGCGGTGGCCGCGAATTTCGGCTTCATCGCGTAAGCCTCCTAAAGACATGCGCACATACGGACGGCCCAAGGCTTCGGCCACAGATTTCCCCAAAGAGGTTTTACCTACTCCGGGAGGGCCCGCCAAACAAAGAATGGGGCTCTTCATATCGCCTTTCAGCTTCAACACAGCGAGGTGTTCAAGGATGCGTTCTTTTACCTTTTCCAAACCGTAGTGATCGCGGTTGAGGACCTTTTCGGCTTTCTTCAAATCAATTGGTCCCGAATCCGAACCCGCGAACGGAAGCTCGAGCATGAATTCCAAATAGTTGCGCTGTATGGCAAACTCTGGCATCTGCGGATTCAAGCGTTGCAACTTGCGCAGCTCCTTATTAAAGTGCTCCTCAGAAGCCTTGTCCCATTTCTTGGCCTTGGCCTTCT
>JALQUY010000031.1 GCA_023260615.1 Schleiferiaceae bacterium | reverse complement strand
AAGCTCGATGGGCTGATTTCAGCCATGAATGAAGGTGCGGAAAAGGCCGTTCAAGAAGCAGCACCCATTTTCAAAGAAGCCATCCTCACCATGACGATACAAGATGCTCTTGGCATCCTTCAAGGGGGCGACGGTGCCGCAACCGCCTATCTCAAGAGTGAAACGGAACCTGCTGTTCAGCAAGCTTTTGCACCTGTCATTGACCGTGCGCTGGAAGCTGTAGATGTGGCAAAATACTGGACCCCGCTGGTACAAGCCCTCAATGCCAACAAAGGTCTGCTAGGACTTTCGCAGGATATAGAAACGGATTTGCCTACCTATGTCAATCAGCGAGCCACAACCGCAATGTTCCAAGAAATTGCGGTGCAAGAAGCCAAAATCCGGAAGGACCCCATCGCGCGGACCAGTGAACTATTGAAGAAGGTATTTGGGTCCAAACTAGCCCAAGGCTAAGCCCAAACGTCCCATTAAAAAGAACCCCCGCGGTGTGCATCGCGGGGGTTCAACGTATCATGGAATTCCGGAGAATTCTACAACGCGGCAAAAGTAGGCTAAGACGCCCAGCGTTATGTGCGTTAAATCACCCAAAGCCCCTACCTTTTTAGAATGAAAATGAACCGCTTGCTAACCACCCTTTTGGCGCTTGTAGTCACATCGGCATGCCTTTGGGGCCAATCTGTAAAATCGGAGGATGTTTTTATTCAGGCCGGGGATGATGTTCTAAAAGGGACGCTGAGCCATGTGAAGCAAGCCAGGAAATCCCCTAAAACGCTGGCCATTATTCTGCCCGGGTCAGGTCCGACAGATCGACATGGAAATGGTACGGGTCCTTCCTTGCAAACCAACATGTACGATCAGATTGCTACGGAGCTTCAATCCCAGGGTATTTCCACGCTACAAGTGGATAAACGCGGTATTGGAGAGAGCAGCTTGAAGGGGGGAGAGGGAAGCTTGAGTTATTCGGGTAATGTGCAAGATTACGAAGCCTGGTGGGCGTTGGGAAGGCAAGCAGGCTACGAATCACTGGTTCTCGTGGGCCACAGTGAAGGGGGGCAAATCGCCTTAACCTGGGCAGCAAAACGCAGACCAGAAGGTTTGAAGGGGCTTGTTTTGCTAGCTCCGCCCGGAGCAAATGCAGCGGACATTCTTTGGGAGCAATTGAGCCGCCAACTTGCGCCAGATTCTGAATATGGCCAGTTTGCAAAAACGAGTTTGGATAGTCTGAAGGAAGGCCATCTGCTTGGGCGCCCGTCACCACCCGCATTGCTATCGCTTTTTAGGCCATCCATACAGCCCTACTTGGTGGACTGGTTCCAGGATGAGCCCATGGAGAATTTGAATGCCCTGCCTGGAGAGTTTCCTGTGCACATTTTTTACGGAGGCAAGGACATCCAGGTACAACCTTCAGCAGCTATGCATGCCTGGGGGGCGCAAAATGGCCCAAATGCGCATCTGTACCTCTGTCCTACCATGACCCATACGCTGAAATCCGATATCCCTGGGCAGCGACTAGCAACCTATTCGGATCCTGATTTGCCTTTAGACGCTGATTTAGTCCAGTTTTTACGCGCCGCGCTCGAAACTTTGAGGTGAGTGCATAAAAAAACGCCGTGCCAAGACGATTCTAGACTCGGCGCTTACAGGAAGGAGAGAGTCTTAGAAATACATCGCGTAGGAGAAGATGGGGAATCGGAAGGTGTCCCAAACGCGCGTCAAGAAAGGATTGTTGTAGTCGTATATCGTCCAAAAGTTTGCACCGGAGGGTTGTTCAGTGACATCCACCATGCCATCAAAATCCGTGTCGTAGCCAAGAATTGGGTACTCCGTTTGCTCATAGGAATACCGGGCACCCAAGAAGCCAATATTCCAGTAGCGTCGATCGCGCTTGGTGTAGATTCGGAAGGCGGGAGCCACCAAGTAGGTTTCAATCTCCGGCAAATACCAGCTTTCAAAGAGTAAACCTGTTTTTCCGCCAAAATCCTTGTAGCCGGCCAAATTCAGGGCCAGTCCATCCAAATCACCTGCAAAATCACCGGTCCCAAAGCCATAGCCCGCGCCAAAGGTGAAATTCGCATTAGGTTGTCCCATGGTAACTACCGCGAAAGGCAAACCAAAGCTTGCTTGCCCATAGGTTGGCATACCGTACAAGGCACCCACCTTGGCCGTGGTGTAGTCGTTCACTTTCATCGAATAGCCGCCGTTGACATAGACGCCCAGGAAAGCGGGTGTGCCTATGCCCAAGGTGAGGTTTTCTGTGGGGGCAAATTGGACATCCAACAAAGGCCCAATCCAGTTGAGGTAAATCGAATCTTTGGGCAAGCTGTAGCCACTCGGGCTAAAGATGTAGCGGCTGGAGTGCAAGGTGGCACCCTGGCCGTTTTGGCCAAACGCCACCATGGTCGTCAAAAGGCCGGCAAGAAACATCCATTTTTTCATGAGAGCGAAGAGGGTATTGGTTTGTGCAAATGTGACGGAAAGCCACGAAATAAAAACTAGCAAGTATCAGTTTTTCAAAAACGCGTTTTGGCGATTTTCCGTAGGCTCATCATTCCCCGTCTATCACACATTCGTGTTGGTGCTTTCGGACAGGTGAGACCGTATTCGTAGTGGTCGAAGTATCTTTCTTGAAGTTTTACACACCAAAACGTATGAAGAAATTTGCACTTGTGCTTGCAATCCTTTTTGGACTGGGCTTTTCAGCTCAAGCGAGCCACCTCATCGGAGGGGACCTTTCCTACCAGTTTATGTCGACAACGGGTTCGACTTCCACGTACAAAGTCTTACTCACCTTATACAATGATGCCTATGGCGTCTCGATGCCTCAAACAAATACGGTTACCGTAACAGGCGGCGGCGCGACGTATTCGGTGCTCGTCAACTTGACCAAGCCAGCGTATTCGGTAACGAATGTGGGAGGAGGTCTTTGCTCCAATGGCGGGAGCAATTTGCAAGTGCACGAATACGCGGGTACCGTGACGTTCAACTCCCTGGCGAACTACACGTTCTCCTGGTCGGTATGTTGCCGACCCAATGGAGCCAGCACGCTGGTAAATAGCGCCTCCCAACAAATTTACCTAGAGGCTAAACTCAATTTGGCCAGCGGCCTACGTCCCTACAACAATGCGGTCAAATGGGCGCCCATGGGCAGTCTGAGTGGAGCCGTCCACCAACTTCACCAGCAGAATATTGCGACGCAGGAAATCGATGGGGACAGCACCGCGCTGGTGCTTCGCCCGGCCTTGTCTGCAGCAGGCACATCCGTCGTTTATGCAACGGGCTACAGTGCTACGAATCCCTTTGATTGCAGCCCATCTCACCCGCTGAACTTGGACCCCACTACGGGTGTTTTGACGTTTAAGCCGTCCACAACGATTCAGTCGACGATTGCCTTCCGCGCGGACGATTACGTCTACGACAGCACGAACAGTGCTTGGTACCGAATTGGCTACTCCATGCGCGAAGTGCCCGTCTACATCACCACGGGTGGCGGCGGAACGATTCCCGTAGATTCGGCTACTTCAGTCAACCCAGGAGTTCTGGATCTCTATTTGCATAACAAGGTTTTCCAGGGATCTATTTCGGATGGCTTGAACGAATTTGAATGGACCCAATCGGGTGTGAGTAGTGGCTATGCGAGCCAACTGACCGCGAATTGGGACACCGCAGTCATGGCAGATGTCCTTTCCTTGAGTCTTCCCAACGCCGTTTCCGGCATGGGCAAGTTGATCGTGTACACTGCTTCAGACAGCAGCACGGCAGTGGGTCGATGCGGCAAGGCCCTCGCGGCGGATACCCACACGGTGTATTTGCCTTTTGTTGGCGCTATCATGGTGGGCTCGACTACTCCTACCTGGATGTCTACGTCGACGTACCAGTTGAGTTCAACGGCAATGATTGATTCGATCACGTGGCTGTTGAATGGGGGCACATGGGTGTCCTATCCAGCAAGCTTATCGGATCCTGCCGAAGTGCAGTGGACCGCAGCAACGGGTGAGCTTCAGGCGGTTCGTTGGGGCCGTTTGGCGGCCGACACGGTCCGAATTCAAGTCCAAGTGCAAGGGGTAGGCCTGGATGAAGCTGACGCATCACGCATCCAACTTATGCCCAACCCGGCAAAAGATATTCTCTACTTGAGTCAAGCACCGCAGGGTCGAATGGTTGTTTACACCTTTATGGGGCAGGCCGTCAAGACCTTGGAGCCAAGTGCTCAGGTGCAGGTTTCGGATCTGCCCAATGGATCCTATGTTCTAACCTGGGAAAGCCCAGGAGGGGCAGAGCGCCGAGTCTTCTCGGTCCAACACTAACGAAAAGCCCACTTCGGTGGGCTTTTTTTGTTAGAATCTCAACCGGTAGTGGCATACCACCGCGCCAAAGAGGGGATTCTCTGCGCAGTTCAAACACTGAAATCCCAAAGCCTCCAATGTCTTTCGGCTGCGGGCATTGTCTTCATTCGCGTAGGCGTCCACCCTAGGTAGGCGCAAGATTTCCTGGGCATGCTGGAGTACGATGTGGCTCGAAGCGCGAATCCATCCCTGTCCTTCAAATTCAGGCAGCAACGCAAAGCCCAAGTCGGGGGCCGGGGCATCCGGTCTTGACACCAGGCCACACACCCCTATGGGTTGTTGACTCGATCGATCGATGACCGCCCAAAGGCCAAATCCCATCCGACGATAAGGGTCTGCATAGGCCCGCTCGATGTAGGCAAGAGCTCCGTCTATGGTTTTGGTTCCACGGTCCCCAATGTGCTTCAACCAACCCGATGTGTTGGTGAGTTGTTGGATGAAAGCAGCATCCATCGGCCCAATTTCTCGGAGGTAGAAAGGGTATTCGGGAGGGAGGGGCGGAGCGGTGTTTGGCATGCAGGAAGGCAAAAAATGCGTTTAAAATTCGGTTAAATACGGATTTCCGCCAAGGAATGCGGGTAGCGGCTGAAGACTTTTGGAAGGTACCAAAACTGTACTGCTATGAACCGATTTTTTACACTGCTGTCTTGGGTGTTCTTAAGCACCACGGCATTCACACAAACCCAGACCCAAACGATTGCGATTTTAGATTTTGACAACCGAAACTATCCGGAGGCGGATGTGAATCAGTTGATTCAGAAAGGTATTGTGGATTTGATTCGCATCAATCAATTTGAAGTCGTAGACAAATACGACATTGAATACATCAGCAAGCGGGATGAAGTCGAACTGAAGGGCTGTTTTTCAAAAATTTGCTTAGCTGACATCGGCAAACGTCTCGATTGCGATTTCATTCTCACCGGCAACATGGATCGACTCGGTTCGAAGGTTTCCTTCACCTACCGATTGTATGATGTGAAGGAAGGGAGATTCACCAAAAGTGCATCACAGATGTATTTGGACATTCCCGAACAAGCGCTTCTTATGGCTGAACTCACATTGAACAGCCTATTGGGTATTGAAAACGACCCCGAAATGATGAAGAAGCTGACCATTTCAGAGGAGTATGAGAACATGCTCAACAACCCGGATGCGATGGCTATTAACAATACGGGCCCCCGTTTGGGCTACACCTTTATTCTAGGTAGCAATTCGAAGATTCTGACGAGCAATGAGCCAGGAGGATTTGGCTATTGGTCACCCAGCATGTTTTCTTTTGGTTTCCAATTTGAGCAAGTTTTCATTAACAGCGGGGACTTCCAAGCGCTCGTGGAAGTGGTTCCTATGGTGGCCGGAATCGAATACGGCAAGGTCGTACCCAGCTTGACCGGATTAATGGGCATGCGCAACAGCCGCACCGGCTGGGAATTCGCCATTGGGCCCAATGTGACATCCACAACGGTAGCTACGGGCTATTATGCAAACGATGGCACGTGGATGATGCCTGGAATGGCTTCGTACGATCCAACCGGAAAAACCTTGACTACGCGGCTGGATTCACGCGGTGATTTTCAATTGTCCAGCGGATTAATGGTAGGTCTAGGTAAAACTTTTAAATCGGGTCGAATGAATTACCCCGTGAACCTATTTATCATACCCCCAGCGAAAGGGAATACATGGCGGGTAGGGGTGTCCACGGGCTTCAATATCATTCAGAAGAAAAAGACTTTGATTTATGAGTAACGCGATGTGTTGAATGGGAAGGGGCTGCCTGTGAAGGTGGCCCTTTTTCTTTCTACTCGGGCCAGGAAAGCAGGTCACTTGAGGCTGGGAGGTAAAGCGGATGCTTAGGGCTTCCATCCCGATTAAGTCCTAAGTGAAAAATTCGGTGGGTCCCAGGGCTAAAATGGTGGGAAATGGGTCCCCCTTGTAGTCCCCATGCACAAACGACATCCTGGTGCTCCTCCAAGGCTTCCTGAAAAAATTGCATCTGAGCAGGACCCTTGGGCTCTGGGTGAGCAAGTAACTCTTTGGGATTCGGAGTTCGCAGCGAGTACAGATTAATCACACAGAGCCCCCCATAGCCCCAATTTTGAGCAAAGCCAATACAGCGTCGGAGGGTTGGGTCATCGAGGGACTCATCCGCTGTGCTTGGATTGAAGAGAACAAAGAGTACGCTAGGCTTGGCGCGGTCCCACGTCCGATCCAAGCGGTACCTGTAGGTTCGGCACGGTGATAATTGGCTAGCTTTTTGCATGAAGGTTCCGTAGAAATTGGGCTACCTTGTCCAAAATACGTTTTTCAACCATGACTGACGCACAGAAAATTGCGGGGGGCCTGTCCTTCGTTGGTGCCATGATGGCCGGGATGGGCCTAGGCATGGCCATGGGCTACCTGGTGCCTGGGCTGTTCATTGGAATGGGGGCCGGCATGTTGGCCTTCGCATACATTGTTTTAGCCAAGCGCTTTAGGTCCTAAACGCAAGAAGCCCCCTCAAAAAAACCTACATTCGTAGCATGTTTAGCCTCAGAAACGCTTTTCTACACGTAAGGCTTCCACAGTTGACGCTTTGGAAACAGCCCCTTCGTGCTATGGCTTTGTTTCTGGCCTTGGGCTTGTTGTTGGCGCATAGCGTTATTCCACACGATCATACCGATACGCAATCCAACTGGATGGCTTCCTCCCCCGTGGGCTTCGATCTCGGTGTGGATCATCTTTCCCATTTTACGGTGGCAGGCGCTGATGCAGAGGTTCCTTTTGGCGTTCTAGCGCAGCAGTATCTCCGGAACTCGGAGACCCCCATTTTCGCTTGGGCGTTAAAAGTCGCCCAACTTCCTGTTCAGTCGCTTCAGGTGACTCCAGGGCAACGTCAGGCTTTGGGGCATGCCCAAAGTTGGGCGCATCGTCCACCTCCCGTTCTAGTGTAATGGATGGACCTCGATGAAGGTCCTTGTCATCATGTACATTAGAACACGGAAGTATGATTAAAAACATTATTGCTTTTTCGGTACGCGCCAAAGGGTTGGTCTTTGCAGGCACAGCCCTGGTCGTGATTTGGGGACTTGTCAGCGCCGTACAGCTGCCCATAGATGCCGTACCTGACATCACCAATCATCAGGTGCAAATTGTAACCACAGCACCGGCCCTTGCACCGCAAGAGGTAGAGCAGTTCATTACGTATCCCATAGAACTGGCGGTTTCCAACGTTGCTGGGGTAGAAGAAGTGCGAAGTATTTCCCGGTATGGTTTGTCCGTAGTCACCATCGTTTTTGACGATCATTTGGATGCGATGGTCGCACGTCAACGGGTGAACGAACAATTGGATCAAGCAGCCGCAGGTATTCCGCCAGGCATAGAACGCCCGTCTTTGATGCCCATCACGACGGGGCTAGGTGAGATTTATCAGTATACGCTCGAAGTCGATCCCGGGTACAGCTATTCCCTGATGGATCTCCGGAGCATACACGATTGGCAGATCAAACGTCAACTGGCTGGAATACCAGGTGTGGTTGAATTGAGCTCGTTTGGTGGCACACTTAAGCAGTATGAAGTGGCTGTGAATTTGGCACGTTTGCAAGAAGTGGGCTTGACGGTATCGGATGTATTTGAAGCGGTACAGCAAGGACATCAGAATGCCGGGGGAGCGTACATCGAAAAGGGGAGTACCGCTACGTATATCCGAATGGAAGGCCTCTATACCTCTTTGGACGACATTGGGCAGGTGGTCTTGAATCGCCCGGATCAAGGTCTACCTGTTCTAGTTCGCGACGTTGCAGAGGTTCGATATGGTGCAGCGCCCCGCTACGGTGCCTTAACGCGAGATGGCCAAGGAGAAGCGGTTGGGGGTATTTTTCTGATGCTCAAGGGCGCCAATAGCTACGATGTTACACAGGCGATTGAGGAGCGGGTAGCGGCTATTGCGCCCAGTTTGCCTCCCGGTGTCCATATTAAACCCTACCTAAACCGGTCGGACCTCGTGGGTAGGGCGTTGAACACCGTGCAGACCAACCTCGTGGAGGGCGGTCTAATCGTGATTTTTGTGTTGATCTTGTTACTGGGCAACCTCCGAGCCGGCTTGGTGGTGGCTAGCGTAATCCCGCTCTCGTTGCTTTTCGCATTGGGGTGCATGAAGTTCTTTTCGGTTTCAGCCAACCTGATGTCGTTGGGAGCGATTGATTTTGGCATCGTTGTAGATGGTGCCGTTATCATTGTCGAAGCGGTGCTCGCTACCCTCTTTGCTCAAAAGGTAACGGGGCGAGCCGAGCGAGAAGCCATAGTGGTGCAAAGCGCTGCATCGATTTACCAGTCGGCCGCATTTGGCGTCCTCATCATCTTGGTGGTTTTTGTACCCATCCTGACCTTGACTGGAATTGAAGGCAAAATGTTCCGCCCCATGGCCCAAACGGTGGTCTTTGCCTTGGTCGGCGCTTTGGTATTCAGCTTAACCTATGTTCCCGCGATGGCTGCCTTGGTGCTGAGGCCCGAAGAGGAGGAAAATCGGTCCGAACGTTTCATGCGCAAGCTTCGGCACCGGTATGCGGGGGTGCTGGAGCGCGGCATGGGCCGAATGGATTCCGTCTTTTTAGCTGCCTTTGCCCTCCTGGTGGTGGCTATTTTGGGATTTCAATCCCTGGGGAGCGTCTTCATTCCCAACTTGGAAGAAGGTGATTTGGCCATGCAGGTCTCCATACCGACCGGAAGCAATTTGGACGAAATGGTCCGCATCACCACCGAGGCTGAAACGAAGCTCATGCAGGATTTCCCGGAGGTTTTGCACGTGGTAAGTAAAATTGGCACCGCAGAAGTTCCTACGGATCCCATGCCCATGGAGGCCGCGGACGTTATGATTCTTTTGAAGCCAAAAGCGGAGTGGGTGAGTGCGGACTCGCGCGAAGAATTAGTCGCTAAGATGGATGCTTCATTGCAGAATGTCTGGGGGGCGCTTTTTGAGTTTACCCAGCCCATTCAGCTCAGATTCAATGAATTGATCAGCGGTTCAAAATCCGACATCGCCCTGCAACTCTACGGAGATGATTTGGATCGCTTGTCGGAATTGGCCCAAACTATGGCGCGCGCAGTGGCGCCCATTCCAGGAGCCGTGGACATCAAGGTGGAGGCGACTCAAGGCATGCGTTTTCAGCGTTGGGTCCCCAATCGGCCAGCCATGGCCTTTCACGGCGTGCAGTTGGCCCAGGTAGGGCAAGCCATCGAATACGCGTATGCTGGAGGAATTGCGGGTACCATGTACGAAGGCCAGCAACGTTTTGATATTGCGGTTCGGGCTTCCCAAGAAGGTCGATCGGATATCACGGGTCAAGCACTTTCGGTTCGTTCGAGTGGCGGACATCTTGTTCCATTGGCTGCTGTGGCCAATTGGGAGGAGGTGCAAGGGCCTTCTCAAATCAGCCGTTCCCAGGCGAGCCGTCGCATTTCCGTTGGAATTAATGTGCGTGGGCGAGATATGGCGAGTGTGGTGGCCGATGTCGAAGCAGCCATCCAGGAGCAGGTGGTTCTTCCTCCTGGGTATCGTCTGCATATTGGGGGCGATTTTGAAAACCTTCGTGCGGCTGTCAAGCGCTTGCAAATTGCTGTTCCTGCCGCATTGGTACTCATTTTTCTGTTGCTTTATATGACGTTCCGAAGCATACCCTATGCGGTATTGATCTTTACCGCCATCCCATTATCCGCCATTGGGGGCGTGGCTGCGCTGTTTTTACGTGGTATGCCGTTTTCTATATCCGCAGGCATTGGCTTCATTGCACTTTTTGGGGTGGTAGTGCTCAACGGGATTGTGCTGGCGGGCCGAATTCGCCAATTGCACCGTCTGGGTTGGGCATGGCGTGATGCGGTGATCCAAGGGAGTGCGGATCGATTGCGGCCGATTCTCATGACGGCCACCGTGGCAGCCCTGGGCTTTGTGCCCATGGCCTTTTCCGTGTCTGCAGGGGCGGAGGTGCAAAAGCCGTTGGCAACCGTCGTGATTGGAGGGTTGATTTCGGCCACCTTGCTCACACTTGGGGTACTGCCCATGCTTTTTGTAAAATTTGAAAGGCGTTTGGTGAAAGGGGTAGCAGCCCTTGTGCTACTCCTTGGATTTGCGGGTCCTATGAATGGCCAAATGCCGTCCCTTCGTCAAGCGCAGCAGGCGGCGCTGGAACACCATGTAGAAGCCAAGCAAGCACGAATCCTGTTGGAACAAGCCCAGGTATCTCCTGCCTCTTCCTGGGGAAATCCACAACTTCAGGTGCAAAGGGGGCAAATGAATGGTATCGAGCAGGACTACTATGTATCCATCGAACAACCCCTAGGTTCCGTGGCCAAGACCATCGCACTACAGCGCGAAAAATCGGCATACATAGCGGAGCGAGAGGCCGAAGCTACACTCACCTTGCGTTCCGTAGCGCGTCAAGTGGCTGAACAGTATGCGTCCTATGAAGTTGCGCTGGCGCGCGTTCACTTTCTGGATGAAATGATACGGCAAAGCCAGCAGGACGGGAATCGCATAGCCCAGCGCGTGGAAGCGGGTGAATGGTCTAAGCAAGAGGGTCAGCTTGCGCTCTTAGCTTTGCAGCAGTGGCATGTGGAGCGCGCGAAATGGAAGGCGGACTTGGAGCATGCACGTCAGTCATTAATCCTCCAAACGGGATTGGATTGGACGGAATCTGATGCCGAAGTTTTCAAGGTTGATCTTCTAGTGACGTTGGACAGTGCCCTGCATCCGGCGTTTACAGCCTTGGGTGAGCGAAACGTAGATCGGGCGGATGCAGCACTGAGCGTTGCGAAAGCACAGGCTTTTTCGCCCGATTGGCGTCTAGGTGCGTTTCAGCAACAAATGAATTCGGTGCCTGGCTTTACGGGCTTGACGTTGGGAATGCAGTTGCCTTTGAGTCCCGCAGACCAACGCGCCCGTCAAGTCCGAAAACTAGAAGTGGATTGGGCTGAAATTCACGCCGCGTACCAAAGCGATGCCTACCAAATGGACTACCAAGCCGCTAAGAAGACACACGCGCAATGGCTGGCAGCGTGGCAGCAGTACCAAGCCCTTGCCAATTGGGAATCGGTTGCCCAGGCGTATCAAGCACAATGGCGTCAGGGTGAAATGGACTTTAACACTTACAGAACCTCTATGTGGGCCCTTTGGGATCAAGTTCAGGCCTATTTCGACTGTGCATGGAATCTGAAATGCACGCAAGCAAAACTCATTTATTATAGCGCTACAGCGCACATTGAATCATGAAAAAAGGAAGTATGTATCTGCTCTTAGCCATAGCATGTGTGGCGTGTCAAGGGACGGTGGAAGCCCCGGAAGAAGGGGTGGTAGTCTCTGATTTCCCACCGTTTGACTCTTTGGAAATGGCGTCCCACGGGGTCCTGATTGGCTCGGCCAGTGTTCAGCCGTACAGTGAGGAAATAGCTTGTACGGGTCGCGTAGAAATACCCCCTCAAAGTCGAGCGGATATGGTCGCAGTGGTGGGCGGCTATGTCCGAGCCATCTATCCTTATGAGGGCGAGCGCGTTCGCAAGGGTCAAATTTTAGTCCAGCTTGAACACCCCGACTTCATTCAATGGCAAACGGATTATCTCGAGGCTTCGGCCGAAGTCGAGCGTGCCTCTGCCGCCCTCGAACGACTCCAAAACCTGGCCAATGAAGCCGCTGCGAGTCAAAAGGAAGTGGATCGTGCGCGTGCAGATTTTTCGACGTGGAATGTGCGCATGGCGTCTGCCAAGGCACGTTTGGCCCAATTGGGCGTTGGGGCCGAGGAATTGAAGGTCACCGGATTAAAGACTTCTTGGAGCCTGAAGGCGCCTTTTGATGGATACGTACACGATGTGGCTGCAAATTTGGGCAGCTACGCGGCACCTACTGACGTGTTGCTCCGTGTGGAGAATCCGCAGCATAGCCACATTGAACTTGGGGTATTTGGCAAAGAAGCAGAGGAGGTTATGCCGGGTCAAACCTTTGAATTTGCACTCAATGGTTCGCCAACGCGTCAAAGAGGTTCCGTAAAAGAAGTAGGGAAGGCGCCCTCGGCGAATGGAAGCTATACCGTTCATGGGCACCCCGATGCGGAGGTTCATGAATTGCGCTCGGGTGCCTTTGTACAAGCCTGGATTCAGCGGGCGTCGAGCATGCACCCTGCTTTGCCTAGTGAAGCGGTGCTTGAATGGGAAGGCCAGACCGTCGTCCTTCAGGTTGTTGGGGCCAAAATTCAACCCGTTCCCGTTAAAGTACTTGGCGAAAAAGAGGGTATGAAGGCGTTTGAAGCGTTGCCCGAAGGACGTTTTGTGGTTGCGCGCGCTCACGTCTTGCTGCCTGTTGGCGAAGCAGAGTAATAGAATGGGGCATGTGTCAACCTCCTAAGGCCGTTGTACTTTCGCGGAGCTATGGAAACCGGCATTCGCCTCAATAAATACATCAGCAGCCACGGCGTTTGCAGCCGGAGGGAGGCGGATCGGGCCATAGAATCCGGAGCCGTTCGTTTAAATGGCAGAAAAGCTGTCCTTGGCGACACGGTGAAGCCAGGCGATCGGGTGGAAGTGCACGGCCAGGTGCTCCACGCGGAAGCCAAGCCTCAGGCGGTCTTTATTTTGCTGCACAAGCCAGCGGGTATCACGTCGACGACAGATCGAAGTATTCGCGGGAATGTGGTCGACTATATCCGCTACCCGGAACGCATTTTTACGGTCGGGCGTTTGGACAAGGATTCGACGGGGCTACTGTTGCTGACGAACGATGGGGATTCGGTCAATAAGATTCTGCGGGCGGGCAATGCGCACCCGAAGGAGTACTTCGTTCGGGTGAAGAAGCCTATTTCGGATGAAGCGATCCAAAAGATGGCCCAAGGCGTTCCCATGCTCGGGACCCGAACGCTTCCCTGCGACATCCGCCGAACCGGCGCCAACAGCTACAAGATCATTCTTGTACAAGGTCTGAACCGTCAAATCCGCCGAATGGCTGAATACGTCGGGCATGAAGTGGTCTACCTCGAACGCACCCGCATCATGCACCTATCCAGCGATGGATTAGAGCCGGGCAGCTGGCGCGAACTGACAGAATCCGAAGTCCGGAAGTTGCAGGCGGCCGTGAAGGACAGCGATGGCGGACCTACCGCTCCCAAGGCTGGACCGCGTCCCAAAGACTTCCACCAACCTGGGGCCGGTTACCGTGGAAAGCCCAGAAAGGGGCCGAGGAAGCGGTAGGTTGAATGAGCTATATTTAGTCTTACAAATAGTAAATCTCATGAAGCGCTTTTTTCTTTCTCTTTTTGTCTTTGTTGTGGGTTTGAGCGCTTTTGCGCAAGATGACTATCTAAAAGATATCCCTGACACGGAGGCCATGTCTAAAAAAGTGGCCGAACTTTTCAGGCAAAACAAGATAAAGCAGGCCTTTGATGCTTTAAGCCCATATTGGCCATTGCCCGACAATGAAATAGAATCACTAGAAGAAAAGACCATTAAGTACGTGAACATGCTCGCTGATCGTATTGGGTCGCCCATTGGTATTCTAAAGGTCAAAA